>JAYVBB010000407.1:0-17701 GCA_043750715.1 Pseudomonadota bacterium
TGGTCGAGTTTTACGAAGACCGCGCCGGCGGCTTCAAGCTCCAGCATCTCAAACGCCTCGGCTATCAGTTCCAGACTTCGGGTGCCGCCGGCCCGATCATGGAGCGCATGTTCGCGTCCCGCCCGCGGCCGATCAGCCGCGCGGCCCTGGAAACGCTCGCCATCATCGCCTACCGCCAGCCGTGTACTCGCGCCGAGATCGAGTTCATTCGCGGCGTCGACGCCGGCTCGATCTTCAAGACGCTGCTGGAAAGGGAGCTGATCCGCTGCGTCGGCCGCAAGGAAATCGTCGGCCGCCCGATGCTCTTCGGCACCACCGACCAGTTTCTCACCGTGTTCAATCTGAGCAGTATCAAAGACTTGCCGTCGCTGGAGTCCTTCCAGCCCAACCGCGACATGGTTCAGAGCGCCACCGAACGCCTCGACGCTGCCGCGGTCGACCTGGTCGACGTCGAAGAATACATTGCAGACAATACCCGCGGGGAGTATGAGGAGGGCGCCGAAGGGGACAGCCTGCCTCCGTTGCCTGATTCTGCCCAGACCGACGCTCCCGCATTCCAGGAAAAGCCAAGACTCCAAGGCGCTACTGCCAAGGACCTACCGCCCGTGACGGGCGCCCAAAATCCGGAGGAAGAAGCCCATGGAACCGATGAGGATACAGAAATGGCTGTCCCAGCTGGGGATAGCAAGTCGCCGGGAAGCGGAGACCTGGATCTCTGAAGGCCGCATCGCCGTCAACGGCCAGGTCATCAAAGAGCTAGGAACGAAGGTTTCCCCGGAAAACGACCACGTCCAGGTCAACGGCAAAGCCGTGAACAAAGGGCTGCCGCCTCGCGTTTACTGGATCCTGCACAAGCCCGACGAAATGCTGACGGCGCGCCACGACCAGTTCCAGCGCCCGACGATTTATGATCTGCCGAAGCTCAAGAAAGTCCCCTTTCTGGTGGCTGCCGTCGGCCGCCTCGACTTCCGGACCGAAGGTCTCCTTCTGATGACCAATGACGGGGAGCTGGCCAACCGCCTTTGCCACCCGAAGTTCGAGATCCCGCGCACCTATCACGTGCTGATCAACGGCAAGCTCACGGAAGAACAAGAGAGGGGCATCCGCGCCGGGGTCAAACTCGTCGATGGCCCCACCGGCCCGGTCGACCTGCGTTATGCCCACGGCAAGAACCTGGGTCAATCGCGGGGCAGCTGGTACGCGGTCACCGTGAAAGAGGGCCGTAACCGCCTGGTTCGCCGCATCTTCGAACATTTTGGTTACCGAACTGTCCGTCTTCTCAGGGTCTCATTCGGCGATATCCGGTTGCCCGAGGATCTGGAACCGGGCGAATATCGGCAGCTGAAGCCCGAACAGATCCAATCGCTCAAGAGAGCCACGGAGCTAAGGTGAAGCTAGCGACGCTGAAAGACGGGACTCGTGACGGTAAGCTCGTCGTGGTGTCTCGTGACCTCTCACGTTTTCAGGATGCGTCCGACGTCGCGCCCAATCTCCAGACGGCCCTCGACCGCTGGACCGAGTGCGAGCCGAAGCTGAAGGCCCGCTTCGACAAGCTCCAAGCCGGGGGCGGAGAAAAAGTCGCGTTCGAGAAGCTGCAAGCGCCGCTTCCCCGCGCCTACGAATGGGTCGACGGCTCGGCCTTCATCAATCACATCGTGCTGGTGAGGAAGGCGCGCAACGCCGAGCCGCCGGCGACGCTGCGCACCGATCCTCTCGTCTATCAGGGCGGCTCGAGCCAGTTTCTGGCGCCGACCGAGGACATCCCCATCCGGGACGAATCCTGGGGCCTCGACTTCGAATCGGAAGTCGTCGTCGTTCTCGGCGACACGCCCGCTTTCACGAAGAAGCAGGACGCCGCCAAGTACGTGCGCCTCGTCATGATCGCCAACGATGTCTCGCTCCGCAATCTGATCCCGGCCGAACTCGAGAAGGGCTTCGGCTTTTTCAACTCCAAGCCGGCGACCGCCCTCGGCCCGGTGGCCGTGACTCCCGACGAGCTGGGCCCCGCCTGGAAGGACGGTCGGGTGCACCTGCCGCTGCTCACCCACTATAACGGCAAGAAGTTCGGCGACCCGGACGCCGGACGCGAAATGCACTTCTCGTTCTACGACCTCGTCGAGCACATCTGTAAGACCCGGGCCTACACCGCAGGCACGATCCTCGGCTCCGGCACGATCTCCAACGAGGACCGCTCGCGCGGCTCGTCCTGCCTGGCGGAGAAGCGGATGATCGAGAAGATCGACACCGGGACCATCACGACGCCGTTCATGAAGCCGGGCGACACCGTCCGCATCGAGATGTTCGACCAGGCCGGGAAGACCATATTCGGGAAGATCGACCAAAAAGTAGTGGCGGTATGAAGGTCTTCATCAGCGCCGACATCGAAGGTGTTGCGGGGATCACCGCGCCCGAGGAAGCCAACCCCGAACACCGTGACACGAAGTACTTCCAAGACCAGATGACCCAGGAAGTGAAGGCCGCGTGCGAAGGCGCCGTCGCCGCCGGGGCCAAAGACATTCTGGTGAAAGACGCCCACTGGACGGGCCGGAACATCAATCCGCGCGCCTTGCCGCAGTGCGCCAGGATCCTCCGCGGCTGGACGGGACATCCCTACTCCATGATGGCGGAGCTGGATCAAAGCTTCGCCGCGTCCGTGTTGGTCGGCTACCACGCGCGCGCGGGCTCGGCCGGAAATCCCTTGTCCCACACGATGTCAGGCCGGGTCGTCGCGATGATGCGCATCAACGAAAAACCCGCCTCCGAATTCTTGCTCAACACGCTGACGTCGACCATGGTCGGCGTTCCCGTCGCCTTTCTCTCCGGCGACGAAGCCCTCTGTTCGGAAGTGAGAGACTACAACGAGAACATCCGCACGGTGGCGTCCCTCAAGGGTATCGGCCAGGCGACCGTCAGCCCGCATCCGGACGTCGTCATTCGCCAGATCAAGGAAGGCGTGGAAGAGGCGCTAGGGAAGGACCAGAAAAAGCTGATGCGCCCCCTCCCCGACCGCTTCTCGGTCGAGCTCGACTACAAGCAGCCGCGCGAGGCGTACGGCAAGTCCTTCTACCCGGGAGCCAAGCTGGTCGGGGACTTCACGGTGCGCTACGAATCCAAGGACTATTTTGATATCCTCAGGATGGTTCAGTTCTGCGTAAAGTGAAGTGAGGCGGATGCTGTCTCTCGCCAAATCCCTGTTGCTGGTGTCGCTTTTTCTCGGCGTCGCCGCGCCTGCGCTCCAAGCCGAAGAGCTGATCGGCGAAGAAGGCGATCCGGACGTCGAGAAGCCGAAGCCGGCGCCCAAGAAGAAAAAAGAGAAGAAGGAAAAGCCGCCTCCGGACGCGGAAGACCTGACTGACGATGGCGGATCCGACTTCGGCGACGACATCTCGCTTTCAGGATCGCTTAGCTCCGGCGGCGGGTACTTCGGCGGCCAAATCACTGTCGGCTATTCGCTCCACAAGTACGTCGGGATCAATACGACCTACACGTACCTCCGGTATTCCAAGGGCGACAACTACGGCGAGTACTACGGCCCGGAGCTCGACCTGGTGCTCCGCTACCCCAACAAGACGATCGTCACGCCGTTCGTCGGCGCCGGACCGGGCTACTTCAAGTGGATCCGGGAGTACAAAGGCAAATCCTTCGACGAAAACTCGTCGGCGACGCTCAACCAGTTCGGCGGCATCAACATTGCGCTGAACCGGCACTTCGGCCTGCAGGTGCTGAGAAAGCAGGTCACCTATCTCAACGATCCGCCGCGCCAGTACGGGGACCCCGACGGCCACGAGGTCCGGACTTCAGTGACTACCAACGTCGGGTTTTACGCCACATTCTAGCTAGTTAGTCCGCCTTAAGAATGCCTCCAGGATGCCGACAACTCTAGGAGAAATCCATAGAGAGGTCGCAGTGTTCCAGAAGCTGAATCCGCTTCGGTTTTACCAGCGTTCGATCGCCGCCAAGGTCTTCCTGCTCACGGCCGGCTGTGTCGTCGCAACGATCCTCTCGATCTCGTGGCTGAGCAACAAACGCCTCGTCTCGTTCCTCGGCCAAGAGGCGGAGACGAACGCGGCGACGTCGCTTGATGCCGCAGCCAATTCCGTCAGTGGAATTCTCGACTACTGGTCTGCTCTCGCCTCGGCCGCTGCGCACAACGTCGTTGCCTTCAACGAGGAAGACTCGCTCCGGTTTCTGCAAAACTTCGTGTCGTCCAATGTCGAGATCGTCGCGATGAGCCTTGCCGGCGCCAATGGCAAGACCGTGCGTGTCGTCATGGCGCCGACCGAGGCATCGGCGCGTCTGGCGCCTTTCACTCAGGACCAGGTCCGCAAATTCATCGGAGACTACTCCGCCAAGTGGAACGAGGAGCTCGCCTCGCGAGGCTAACGCCAACGCACGGTCGAGATCGCGGACCTTTCCGCCGCGACCGGGCTACCGCTTCTTGCGCTGGCGGTACGGTTCCAACCGCAAGGGGAAGCGCACGCCATCCGGCTCTTTTTGACGGTCTGGAACGGCCGGCTGCTGAACTCCCTTCCCGAAGCCTCGGGCGCCAGGTCCTACCTCGTCGATTCCCGCGGTCGGGTCGTCCTGGCGAAGCTGCAAGAAATTCTTGGGAAACCCGCGGCCGAAGAGGACCGGCCCGTCACGGACCTTGCCAATGTTGCAGGGAGCAAAGCCGCCGTGCGCTCCTTCGAAACGTCACAAGGAATGCGCCTAGGCGGCATCTTCAAGCTCGAGCGCTGGAATTTGACGCTGGTTTCAGTCAGCGAGACCGAATCGACGCGCCTCGCCATTCGCGACATCTTGATGAAATCGGCCGCCTGGACGTGGCTGATCTCGCTCACCTTCATTTTCATCGCCTTCCTCGGCGCCCGCCAAGTCACGCGCCGCATGGTGGAGGTCACGGAAAGCACGAAGCGGATCGCGCGCGGCGATTTCGACTCCACGCCGTCGTTCAAGAGCCTCGACGAGGTCGGGGAGTTGGCCTCGGCCGTGACCGACATGTCGGCGCAGATCCAGTCTCTGCTGACGGTTCGTGTAGAGAACGCGCGCAAGGAAAAGGAGCTCGAGACGGCGCGTCTCGTCCAGAGCACGATGTTCCCGAAATTCCTGAGTCCAGGCAAAGATTTGGCGATCGCTGGCGAATGCATCCCGGCGTCGGAATGTGGCGGGGACTGGTGGAGTCATTACCGGTCGCCTTGCGGCGACGACTACGTGATCATTGCGGACGCCACAGGTCACGGAGCCGGCGCCGCCATGGTGACGGCGATGGCGTTCGCGACCTGTCAGTCGCTCTTTCATTCGATCGAGCGGGGTGAGGTCAAGGCATACGCCCCCGCCGACGTTTTGCGGCGTCTGAACACGACGCTCTGGCGAGCCGGCGTTGGCTCGACGACTATGACGGCATTCGTAGGCGTCATCCCAGCCGACCGGACCACCATCCTTTTCGCTTCGGCCGGTCACCCGTTCCCGGTCGTGCAGCCTCATGATCCAGGCGACTCGCGGCTCGTCACCAAGAAGAAACAGCCCAAGCGGTATCTACAACTTTCCGCCCCGAGCGGTGGTGTGCTCGGCATGAGCGAGGACTTCGAGGGTGCCGAAAAATCCGTGGAACTCAAGCGAGGGGACCGGATTTTTCTCTACACCGACGGGCTGACGGAAGAAATAAACGAAGCAGGAGAGGCGTTCGGCGTCACACGCTTCCGCAAGGCGATCAAGGAAAGTGACGGGCTTCACGATCGTGGTGGTGCAGATCGATCATGCCGGGGAGCTGCAAAAGGCGTCGTGAAACTAACGCTGCTGCAAAAACTCTTCTGGTTGGCCGCCTTCGCTGCGAGCGCCGTTGCTGTTTGGCGGGTGGAAAGCCGCCGTGCGGTTACGGCCACGGGTGCGGAGGTAGCCTCACTGGTAAACGTTCAGGGAGAAGTCCTGACGAAATCTCTACAAGAGCTGCTTTGGACGGAGGTCTATCACGACGAGGGCCTGGACGAAGGCACCGTCGTCGCGACCGGCGAAACCGGCGGCGCGACTCTCAGGATGGAGGACGGGACGGCCATAGCGCTGTCGCCTAAAACGCAGATTCGCGTCGGCAAGGGCCGTGCGGAAGGCGGGGGCGATTTGATCGTCACGGTCTTGAAAGGCAAAGTCAAAGTCGACCAGAAAGGGACCAGTGTCGCCAGCATCGGCCAAGCCGGCCCGCGACGGCGGGACGTCAGAGTCGAAAAAGTCAAAGCCGTCTTGAGGGTACCGGACGTAATCTCCGCCGTTGCGGAAGAGTTGCCCGTCATGAACTTGAGCGCCAAAGCCGCGCCCGTTGCCGAAAGCGCGAGCCTACAACCTGAGCCCGAAGCCGTTGTGAAAGTAGTGGCCGTTCCGCAAAAGCTGGCGTTCGCCGAGAAGGTGGAGCCGATGCCCGAGCTGCGCGCGCCACTCGAGCCGGAGGTCGTGGTTGCGGCGCCGGTCGCCGAGGTAAGGGCCGCCGAGCCGGCGCCTGTCGAGGCCGTGGAAGAGGAACCCGTCATCGAATGGGTCGGAGCAGAAACCGTCCAATCGGCTGCCCCCGAGCCAAAACTCGAGCTAGCCTCCGTTCCGGAGGCAGGCGTCGAGGCGAAGGCCACAGAAGCAGAACCTGTCGAAGCAAAACCCGTCGCACCGAAGCCGATCCTTCTTGCTGCAAAATCCAAGATGGAACCCGCTCCAGCGCCCGCGGCGATCGAGCAAGAGAGCTTTCAGCCGACGCTCGCGCCGGACCAGGGCATCCTAGGTGAGACTCTGATAGAGCCTCCGCCCCCCGAAGTCGCCGTCATGCGTCCGGACGAAGCCGACACGCCGCGCTCGGTCGTCTCGGAGATCTTCCATAAAGCCGACCCCCTGCTTACCGCCGAGCGCTACGTCGGGCTTCGCTTCGGCGTCTCCGCCCTCTCGGGGCCTTTGGTCGAAGATACTCACTTCATCGGGGTCGTCGGCCGGGTCTCGCATCTCGCCTTTGCTTACGACACCGTGCCGATGGCAACGGCCAAAATCGACGGGGACGTCTCGCACTATGCGAGCAGGCGTCTGATGCTCGGGTGGTCGTTCAACCTGGATTTGCCGTTCACGTCCGAAGAGGTCGACGTCACTCCCCGGCTTGGGATCTGGACATTGGATGCGTCCTTGCCTGCTGAGGGGGACGCAGCCCCCGGCGAGTTCGGCATCGAAAACGCGCCGAGCGTCGGACTCGAGCTGGGCTGGACCTTGGAGACGAGCCTCGCGAACTGTCGTCTTTGGGTCGCCGCGGAGCTCGGAAGGCAGACTCAATCGGCTGTGCGGGAAGAGACTTCCATTGCAGGCTACCGCGCCGGCGCGGACGTCTCCCTCGACGCCAAACGCCTCGGCGGTCCGGACAAATTGAAGCTTCTCGGCTTCTACTTTTACGAGCGTGTGCACGTCGAGCGCGACACCCAGGACGAAGGCCAATTCCGAACCTTGGGTTACAGCATGGCTTTCGCTGGCGTAGGCCTCGCTTACTCCTTCGGCGGACGCGACGCTTCGCACGACAATCACGCCTCAAGGAACTGACATCGCCGACGCGAACCACTTCGGATCCTTCCTCGGAAGAGATCACCACCGAAGAATCGACCAAGACGACCGGAGATGTAGACTCTGGAACAAAAAAGAGCCCGGCGTAAGCCCGGCCCTTGTCTTCAGGGAGTGCGCGCGGACCTTAGTGAGCCCAGCCGCCGCCGCCCGTCGGGCGGGAGATACCTTTGTCGGAGAGCGAATCGACCGGCACGTATACGCCGTTGGCGATCTTGAGGTAGCCGTTCTCTTCCCAGGTCACCGGGTGCTCGCCTTGCTCGATCATCATGACCGGCTGGCCGCCCGGAGCGTTGACGGCTTGGACGCCGCCTTCTTTGACGTAGCGAACGCGGCCACCGGGAACCGGTGAGCCTTCACCACCCGCCACGGGAGCAGGCGTTGCAGCCGCCGTATTGACGGGTACGGAGCCGGCATTGTTCAGCGTGGCGTCGGCAGTCGCGCTATTCGCGTCAGCGCCTTGAGCACCAGCGCCGGCGGCGTCGTTGTCGACGAAGTTTTCCTGGCCGTTGCCTTCGGCGGCATCGTCCTGGCCGAGATTGTTGTTCTCGTTGCCTTCGGCGTTGTTGGCCGCCTGCTCGTTGCCTTCGGTCGTCTCCAGGTTCTCTTCCTGTTGTTGCGACCCGGAACAGCCGGTGACTACGACCAGGCCCGAAGCCATGGTCACCATGATCAGTTGCTTGACGATTCTGCCGCGCATTGCGAAACCTCCCTGTTTCGCGCCCGAAAAACTTTTGTTCGGGACGCTTGAAGCAAGGTTCGGAACGTGGCGAAAAAGCTTTAGTTTGACCGCTAGTGTTCTTCCAAAGCCAAAATTGAGCTTTCGGTAAGAATCAGCGGCGATGCGTCTTGTATACGGACGCCTGGTCAGTAGGCATGATCAGCAGGTGATCGACGTTTACGTGCGCGGGACGGCTCGTAATGAAGTAGACGCACTCGGCAATGTCGCGACCTTTGAGAGGCGTCATGCCCTGATAGACGGACTTCGCCTTCGACTCGTCCTTTAGGCGGACGACGCTGAATTCCGTTTCGACCATGCCCGGGTCGATTTCGCTGACACGGATCGCCGTGCCGTTCAGCTCCAGGCGCAGCGCGCCGCTAATGGCCTTCACCGCGTGCTTCGTTCCCGCATAAACGGCGCCGTTCGCGTAGGTGTGGAATCCGGCGATCGAACCCATGTTTACGACGTGGCCGTGATTCTCCTCGATCATCTTCGGCAAAAACGTCCGCGTCACGCGCAGGAGCCCGTAGACGTTCGTGTCGAGCATTGCTTGCCAGTCGGCGTCTTTTCCCGTCACGACGGGGTCGAGCCCCGCGGCCAGGCCGGCATTGTTGAGGAGCACGTCCACCTGGCCGAATTTCTTCAAGGTCTGCGCGTGAAACGCGTCGACCGACTTTTCGTCGGTGACGTCTAGCCCCAGCACGAGAACGCCCTGGGCCCCGAGCTTTTCGAGCTTCGGGGCCAGGGCTTCGAGTTTGTCGGTCCGACGGGCGCCGACGACGAGCGAGTAGCCGTGCTCGGCGTAGATCTCGGCGCAAGCCTGGCCAATCCCGGCGCTGGCGCCGGTGATCACCGCGACTTTCGCCGGGGTCGCCATGTCAGTCGTCTTTCCGGGAGATCTGCACGGCGCGGTCCGGCCCTTCGCCGACCGACGACGAGTTGAAGCCCGCGTCGACGATCGCCTGGTGCTGAATCCGGCGGTAGAAGCTATTCGTCGGCTTGAGTTTGACCTCGTCGGATCCGCCGATTTTCATTTGCTCGATGGCCTCGGTGACTTCCGTCAGCGCGGCTTCCGTCAGTTGCTTGGTGCCTTCTTCGTCGTGCTGCCTCGGGCCCCGGTCGCTGCGTGGGCCGCGGTCGGGTCTCGGACCCCGGTCGGGTCTCGGACCCCGGTCACCGCGCGGTCCACGCTCGGGCCTCGGGCCCCGGTCTTCCTGCGGCGGGCGGTCTTCGCGAGGAGGACGGGCCTCTCTCGGAGCGCTGTCTTCCCGGAGCTGACGAGCTTCTTGCTGCGGACGGTCTTCTTGCTGGGGACGGTCTTCTTGCTGCGGACGGTCTTCTTGCTGCGGACGGTCTTCGCGCGGTGCACGGTCGCGACCCCCGCCGCCACGCGGCCCACGGTCTCGGCCGCCTCCCCGGCCACCGCTGTCGCGGCTGCCGAACTTGCCGCCTTCACGGCGCAGCGGCGGCGGAGCAAACTTGCCGACCGGCGGGCGGCTGCCCGGTTCGAACGTTTCGATCTTCTCGGCGGCGTTCGCCCATTGGATGTAGCGCGTGAGAAATTCCCCGTAGGTTGGGAAATGGCTTTTCACTTCGCTGGCGATCAGCTTCCAGTGCTCCGTCTCGGCGGCTTTGTCGTAAGGCTGGAAGGTATCGTCGAATTTGGCTCTGCCCGCGGCGATGACGTCGCGGTTGAGGGCGACGGCGGGTTGCAGAACCAGGTTCAGCTGCTCGTGGTCGAGCGCGGACGACTCGGCGAGCACCGGGTGCTCTTCCGCGTAGTAGCTGCAGATCTTGGCGATCAGACCATCGGCCGACTCGGCTTCGAGGTTGGCTAGACCGGGCCAACGGATCTCGGGAACTTCGCGTTTCTGCGCGCGCTCGAGGCGCTCCCTTTCCAGGCAGGAGTAGAGAAAGTAGTCGAGGGCGACGCCCTGGCCTCTGGCTTCCATCACCCGCTGCTTGCGGGTAACGCGCGGCGCTTCTTCGGCGGGTTGTTCGTTCGGAGTCGTGTCTTCGTTCATGCGTGGTCCAACTTCATAAGATGATGGCGTCAACCTTGGTTTCGGCCGGGATGCGGGAAAAGCCTTCAGGCAGTTCCACGTAAGCTTCATTGGTAATGGATGCGGCGAACTGGGCGCTGCCTTGGCGCTGCGAAACCCAGGCGCGGTCGCCGTTCACTTCCGCTCGGTAGAAGCAGTGGAGGTGCTCGGGTTTTTTCACTTCGTTCTTCAAGACGAGCGTTTTCTTCTTCGGCGCGGGGACGTGGGCCCAGGCTTCGAGGAGCGGGCGGCCGAAGGCGTGCCAGCCTACACAAGTGGAGATCGGGTTGCCGGGGAGTCCGAGCCAAACGACCTGGTCCTTCACCGCGAGGTAGACGGGCTTGCCCGGACGGATCGCCACCTTGTGAAAGAGGGCTTTGAAGCCCAGGCGTTCGCCGATCTTTGGGATGAAGTCGGCGTCGCCCATCGAAACGGCGCCAGTAGTGATCAGGATCGCGGGCTTTCTCGAGTTGATCGCCTCCGCGATGGTCTTGGTGGCGAGCTCTTCGTCGTCGGCAAGCGTCTGGTGCGGCGCCGCAGCGAAGCCTACGGCACTCGCCGCGGCAGTCAGGAAGTATTTGCTGGAATTGTAGATGGCGCCCGGACGCAACGGTTCGCCCGGCTCGGTCAGCTCGTCGCCGGTCGAGAAGAACAGCAGCTGCGGCTTCTCGAGCACGGCAAGCTCACGGTAGCCGAAAGCGGCCGCAACCATGATCCGCTCGGGGCCGAGCCTGGTGCCTCTTTTCAAAACGACGGCGCCTTCTTGCAGGTCCTCGCCCGCGCGGCGGATGTTGGCGCCTTTTTCCGGCACCGTTTTGAAGTGCACGCCGTCTTCGAGCGCGTCCGCGTCCTCGACGGGGATGATGGTGTCGGCCCAATCCGGGCAAAGTGCGCCGGTCATGATTTTCACGCAGCTGCCGGCGCGTGCCGGCGGCAGGTCGGCGAGCTCGACGGGTTTCGCGAAGAGCACGGCCGAGACGCCGAGCGTTCGGTTAGGGCCCAGATCGGCCAGACGCAGAGCGTAGCCGTCGACGGCCGAGTTGGTGAAAGGCGGCGACGGGATTTTCGCGAAGAGGTCCTCGCCCAGCACGCGGCCGACGGCTTCTGCGAGCGGCAAGCGCTCCAGCGAGAGGGCGGGAGTCAGCTCCCGAATGATTTTCAAGGCTTCGTCGTACCGGATCATGTTCTCGGTTCGGTCTTTCTTCGGTCGCCGCATTTGCCGTTGATCGATTTCAACGCGTGCGGCAGGAGGTCCGCCATGACGTCGAGCTGTTCGACCACGGCCTTGGGATTGCCCGGGAGCGCGAGCACGATCGTCCGACCCTTGACCCAGCCGCCACAGCGGCTCAGGTAAGCATTGAGCGAGTACTTGAGGCTGCCTTGGCGCATCATCTCGCCGAAGCCCGGGATGGAATAATCGCAGGCCGCATCCAGCACCTGGGGAGTGATGTCCCGGGGGCCGAGACCGGTGCCGCCGGAGACGACGACCAGGCTGACGCCGCGACTGACGTAAGTGTCGAGCATTTCTCTGAGTGGGCCGGCTTCGTCGGGCACGACGACCTTGCCGGTGACCGGATAGCCCTTGGCTTCCAGCCAGTCTTTCGCTACGGGACCGCTCAGGTCGTCGTAAGTACCGGTGTGCGCCCGGTCGGAGCTGACGATGATCGCGGAAGTGTAAGGAGATTCATTCATGATTCGGGTGTCCAGCGGCCGTTCTTGCCGCCCAGTTTTTCCGTAAGCGAGAAAGGACCGACCGTTGCTGCGGGATCGACCGCTTTGATCATATCGTAAACGGTCACGCCCGCGACGGAAGCGGCGCAGAATGCTTCCATCTCGACGCCGGTGACGGAGTCGGTTTTCGTTTTTGCTTCGATGGCAAAAACTCGCTCCCCGACGTCGAATTCGATCGTCATATCAACGCCCGTGAGCGGGACCTGATGGCAGAGGGGAATCAGGTCGGCGGTCTTCTTGGCCGCCATGACGCCGGCGATGCGCGCGGCGCGGACGATTTCCCTGGTCGAATCGGCGGTCAGCTTCGCTGCGCAAGAGGGCGAAACGCGGACGAGGCCGCGGACCGTCGCCGAGCGCTGGGTCGGGGCCTTGCCCGAGACGTCGACCATCGCGGATTCGCCGGTCTTGTTGAGATGTGAGAAGTCGCCCATGGTTACCAACCTTAGCGACTCAACCACCTATCGTCCGGAACGTCGAAACGTTGCCTACGTCGCCGTTTTCTAGGTGATGTCGCTCAGGCTTTCTATCAATTAGGCGCCGCACATTCAAGGCCACGGCCTCGGGGCTTTCCAGGTCGAGCGGGAGGTCGGCGTCGCCGAACAGGCAAAGCTTCAGGCCGGCCTTCGCCGTAACCCTCAAACGGTTGCATTTGCTGCAGAAATTACAGCTCATGGGGTTGATCAGGCCGATGCGGCCCGGACGCCCGTCCACCGAATAATCCGTCGAGGGGCCGCGCAGGTCCGGAGAACGCTGGTCCCAGCCCTCCTGGATGAGGCCCCGGGCAGCGAGAAACGGTTCAATTTCGGTGCCCAGCACCCGCTCGGGACCGGAGAAGCTGCCGTTCAGCTTGGTCTCCATCAACTCGATGAAGCGGAGCGTGATCGGGAGGTCCAAGGCCCAGTCGATCAACTGCTCGATGTTTTCCCGGTCGCCGTTCTTGGACTTGAGGAGGACCGTGTTCACCTTGACCGTGATGCCGGTCGCCGCCGCGTCCTCGATCACCTTGCGGACCTTGTCCGCTTCCCGGCTGCGAGTCACGGCGAAAAATTTGTCCGGGTCGAGCGAGTCGAGGCTGACGTTGAGCTGGTTCAGGCCGGCGTCGATCCACGGCGCCAGGTCGGGCATCAGGAGGCCGTTGGTCGTCATGGCGATGCGTTCGTAGCCGACGCGGCGGGCGAGCTTCACCGCGTCGAGGCATTTGGGGTGGACGGTCGGCTCGCCGCCCGTCAAACGGAGTTTGCGGAACCCGAGCTGGCGGAACCCGCGGAGCAGGACGTCGATCTCGCGGCCGTCCAGCCGGGCCTTGTGGCGCTTCCATTCGGGAAAGCCGTCGGGGAGGCAGTAGGTGCAGGAAAGGTTGCACGCTTCCGTCAGCGAGAAGCGCAGGTAGTGGAGGCGCCGCTGGAACGGATCGAACAGCGGCTCTCCGAAGTAGCTTTTGATTTCGTCTGCGGTGTTGCCGTTGAACGCCAGCTCGTCGGCATATTCTCCGGCGTCGATAAGCAGCGAGCGGGATTCCGCGAGCGCCGCCTTGACGCTGAAGGAACCCGCGTCGATCAAAGAGTCGAGGCGCTCGGTGGCCATTTCCTTCGACCAAAGACTCGGAAACGGGAGAAGGTCGCTCGCGCCGCGGAATGAGGCCGCCGCGACGGGAGACGTCGACGCCTCCATGGCGCGGATCAATTTTTTGAGGTGCAACTGCCGGACGCCGAGCTGATCGACGGGGATCGTCATCACCGCGTCCTGGCGGGCGTGATGAAGGGCGGCCGAGACGCCGTTCAGCGCCGCGTGCGTGGCGCTCGTCCGCGCGTCGGTCACGATCCGGACTTTGGCGAACTCGGGGTCGGTCAGGTAGCGGGAAAGGACCGTTTTATAGAGATCCACCTGCGTATCGTCCCGCACGACGACCATGACGTCGGCGAAGAGATCCGCCCAAAGACGCACGGCGCGCGCTACGAGCGGCTCGTCTCCCAATGGCTGATAGAGCCCTTTGTCGGAGCCGAGTCGGGCGGAACGACCGCCGCAAAGCACGGCCAAAGAGATGCGGGAAGGAGAAGTCATCAAATATTCACGCGTCGGCGTACCCGACGAGTCCTCCGGCGAGGTAGTAGACCGGTTGCGCGGTCCATCCCGCCGCGATTTCGGCCGCCTGGTAGCTGAGAAGCCCGGAGCGGCAGTAGAAGATGATGGGATAGACCGGCGGCACGCGCGCGTGCAGCTCGTTCAGGCGCGACAGCGGCAGGTGCGTGAAGCCCGGCAGCGGATCGGCTCCGCGCGCCAGCTCGTCCGCTTCACGGACATCGACCAGCACGGCCCCCGAATCCAGAAGATCCTCGAGCTCGCCTCGGAAAACTTCCCTCGTCGCATGTTCCATGGCCGCTGACTCCCCGTCGTTAGCTTTGGAATTGACTAAGTTCGTGCGCATGATCGTGACACTGCGTCCAGCTGTTGGTTCCGTCGTCGTAAAATTCTTTTTTCCAGATTGGGACTGATCGTTTCAGACTGTCGATCACCAGACGGCAGCCGTCGAAGGCTTCCTTCCGGTGACGCGAGAGCACCTGGACGATCACCGCGACGTCGTTGATCTCGAGGCGCCCTTTGCGGTGGATCGCGCGCACGAACTCGAGCTTGTGGCGCTCGGCGGCGAACTCGCAGATCCGGCCGAGCTCCTTCAGGGCGAGCTCGTCGTAGGTTTCGTATTCGAGCCGGGTCACGGCTTTGCCGTGGTTGATGTTGCGGACCAGGCCTTCGAACGAGACGTAGCCGCCGCAGCCTTGAAGGGCAGGTAGCGACTCCCGGCAGCGCTCCGGGCTGATCTTCGTGTCGAGGATCTGGACGTCGAAGGTCGGGGCGTTGCGCGTCATGTCAGCATCCCGCGACCGGTGGAATGAATACCAGGCGATCGCCGTCCGAAAGCGGATGGTCGGTCGTCGCGAAGTCGTCGTTCACCGCGACCCGGATGTCGGAAAGACCGAGAGGGAAGCCGTACTTCTCCGCCAGGGTCATGTAGACCCGGGAGGCTGTGGCACCACTTTCGATCGACAGCGACTCGGCGGATTTGCCTGCGAGATCACGGAGCAAGGCAAAATAGCGGATAGAAATCGTAGCGTTCATGAGTCTCCCCCGAAACGGTTAGAGGCCCGAGGCAATTCTTAACACAGAAAGCCCCCTAATAGAAGTCGCCGAGCGGCACTTTCACCATGACGCCGGCCTCCGTGTGACGGCCAGCCTCCTGGTCGTTGCTGACGCGAAAATAAGGAAGAAATGGCAAGCCGGCCCAAACCGACGTCGTCGCCTGCCAGCCTCCGATCCCAGAGCGCTTGAGGAGGGGTCCGGCGCCCAGCGTCGCGCCGAGAAGGGGCGAGCCGTGGACGTCGCCGATCGTGATGCCTTCGAGTTCGAGATAGGTGACGGCGCCGTTGCCGAGGTTTTCGCGGCCGACGACCAGGCCATATCCTCCGTCGCGGTTGGGGAGATAGACGAAGGAGACCTCGCCTCCGAGGCCGTGGCGGGAGCTCAAGGCGATGCCGGGCGCGACGCCGTAGACCGAGGGGCCCCTCGCCTCCGCGCGGCCGGCGGTGGGCAGGGCCAGGGCAATGATCGCCGGTAGACCCCAGGCCTTCATAGAAGCGGCGCCAGCAGGCGGGCGGCATTGCCACGCAGACGCTTCAGCGTCAGAAGCAGGGGCCTGCTTTCGAACTCGAGGTATTTGCACGAGAGGAAGTCCTTCTCGAGCATTTTCTCGACGCGCCGGTTGAAGACTTCGCCGTGGATGACGACCGTCGTTTCGAAGTTCAGGTACAGCGCCCGGTTGTCGACGTTCATCGTCCCGAGCGTCGCGATCGAGTCGTCGACCAGGAAAGCCTTCTGGTGCATGAAGCCCGCGTCATAGAGCAGCACCTTGATGTTCCGGGAGTGCAACTCGCTGGCGTACGAGAGCGACACCCAGTGCACGAACGTGTTGTCGGACAGCCGGGGGATCATCAGTCGCACGTCGACGCCGCGGAGCGCCGCCAGCTCGAGGGCGCGCATGATCGCGGCGTCGGGGACGAAGTATGGCGTCGCGATCCAGAGGCGCTTCTTCGCGGAGTTGCAGAGCTGCAGGATCAGGAGCGGCCCGATGAAGGCGGGATCGGTCGGGCCGGTCGGCACGAGCTGGACGACCGCCTCGATCGATTCCACCTCGTGCGCGTCCGGCGTGTCGGGGATCAACGGCTCGAGTTTTTCCCCTGTCGCGAAGTACCAGTCCTCGAAGAAGATTTCTTCCATCTGCAAAACGGGAGTGCCGGAAATCTTCAGGTGCGTGTCGCGCCAGGTGCGCCACTCGTATTTCTTCGAGCGCTTCGCGGCGTATTCCTCGCCGACGTTCAGGCCGCCGGTGAACGCGTGCGTGCCGTCGACGATGACGAGCTTCCGGTGGTTCCGGAAGTTCATCTGGAAGAACCGTTTAAAGTTGGCGATCGGCAGAAAGCGCGCGACTTTGACTCCGGCGTTGCGGAGATCCCTGATGTACTGACGCTTCAGCCAGAAAGAGCCCATGTCGTCGTAGAGCATGTAGACCGGAATGCCGGCCTTCGCCTTCTCGACCAACAGGCGTTTCAGCTCCAGACCGAGCCGATCGGAGCGCACGATGTAGTACTGCACGAAAATGTAGTGCGTGGCCTTCGAGATCGCTTCGAAGATCGCTTTGAACGTGTCCGCCCCGTCGACGAGGAGCTCGACGGCCCCCGGCTGCGGCTCGTACTCCGGGCCGAACTTCGAGAAGACGCGGCGGAACATGATGTAATTTTCGCGCAGCGCTTCCGGCAATTCGTCGGGGTCGGGCGCCGCGGGCGGGATGAGCACGTCGCCGGCCGACGTCAGCTCCGCGACCCGTCTCTTGTGGCGTTTCGCGTAGCCCTTGATCCGGAAGTCGCCGAGCAGGAAGAAGAGCGGCACGCCGATGAAGGGCAGCGTCAGCTGAATCATGATCCACGCCAAGGTCGCGGCGGGAGTCATCCGGTTGCCGATGACTTTATAGCAATTGTAAACGGCCACGAAGTAGAGCGCGGCGGTGATGTAAAGGACGAAGTCGTGCCAGGCCATTAGCGGCCTACGCTTGCATCCGACGGGCGAGACTCAACACGCGCGCGCTGGCCTGCGACAGCTCTTCGACCTCCGTCCACTGGCCGCCGTTGTCGCGCTGGAACGTGTAAGAGATCAGCTCGTGGTCGCCTTCGAAGGCGTCGATGATCGCGGCCACTGCCTCTTTCTGGTCAGGGGACTTGGGCTTCGACTCCCGGAGCTTGTCGGCCGCTTCCACGAGCGCGTCGGCAGCGTCATTTTCCTTTTGATCCCGGAGGTAAGGGATCAGGGCTTCGATCGCGGTGACGAGATCGACGGAGGAGTCCTGGCGGGTGCGCTTGATGACGGTCATGCAAAGTCCGAAAACGAGTCTAGGAGCGGCCCACAAAGGGCCAAAGCCGCGGAAAGTCTAGGCGAGACGGGGCGAAAATGCAATGGACCTGATCGGACGGCAAACGCGGCGCGTCAGAGGTAAGTTTCTCCGTTGACACCTCCCAGCCGTCCTCTGTACAACGTGTCTTCCTTTGGAAGACCGTAATTCGTTACGGGCCGTTAGCTCAGTTGGTAGAGC
>JAYVBB010000408.1:0-2416 GCA_043750715.1 Pseudomonadota bacterium
GTTGTTCAGCTTGGTCATCGCGGCCAAGGCGTCGGCAGGCAAAGCCGTGTCGACGCGGATCAGCGCCATCGCCCGTCCGCCCTTTTTGTTGCGGCTGAGGGTGAAGCTGTCGATGTTTATGCCGCGCGAAGCGAGGAAATGTCCGACGTCACCGATGACGCCCGGACGGTCGTTGTTCTCCACCAGCACGATCTCGCCCGTCGGCTCGATCTCGAAGTAGAAGTCGTTGAGGAGCGAGATCCGGATGTAGCGGTCGTCGAAGACGACGCCGCCGATCGTCAGCTCTCTGCCGTCGGCGCCCGAGACCCGGACTTTCAACGCCGACTTGTAGCTTTGGAAGCCCGGGTCGGTCGTTTCCTGAATACGGATGCCGAGCTTCTCGAAGTGCTGCTCGACGTTGACGAACGAGACGAAGCCGTCGACGACTTGATTCGCGTAGCCCTTCATCAGAGCAAGTCGGACGATCGCGTGGTCGAGCTTGGCGAGGTCGCCGCGGTAGCTGAGAGCCAGACCGGTCGGATTGAAGTCGAGGACCTGGCCGATGACTGCTCCGAGTTTTTCTGCTAGCACCGCGTAGGCCTTCAGCAGTGGGCTTTCTATGACGGCGACCTGGGGCAGGTTGACGGGGTGGTCGACGACTCCGCCTTCCACCGCCTTCTCGACCTGGCGCAGGATCGTGTCGCCGATGGCGATCTGGGCTTCGAGCGTCGAAGCGCCGATGTGCGGCGAGCACCAGACTCTGTCGTGCTTCAGGAGCTCGGGCATCGGCTTCGGCTCCGTCTCCCAGGTGTCGATGCCGGCGCCGGCTAGCTTGCCGGAGATCAGCCGGGCCAGCATGTCTTTTTCGTTGATGATGCCGCCGCGGGCGGCGTTGATCACGTAGCTGCCGTCGGGCATCAGGTCGAGGACCTTGCCCGTGACCATGCCCTTGGTCTCTTTGTTGAGCGGCACGTGCACGCTCAGGATGTCGACCGTCTTGGCGAGCTCTTCGATGGAAGCGACGGGACGCGCCTGATTCCGCTCGAACACGATCGGAGCGATGTACGGATCGTACGCGAACACTTCCATATCCATGCCTTTGGCGAACTTGGCCAACCGGTGGCCGACGTTGCCGAGACCGACGATGCCGAGGCGCTTGCCCCGGAGCTCCCGGCCGCTGAACCGGTGGCGGTCCCAGCCGCCCGTCTTCATCGTCTGGTGCGCCTGCGGCACGTTGCGAAACATGCCGAGCATCAGGGCGAGCGCCATTTCCGCCGCCGAATTCGTATTTTTCCCGGGCGTGTTGATCACCAGGATGCCGCGCTCGGTCGCCAGGTCGATGTCGATGTTGCCGACGCCGACGGCGGCGCGGGCGATGACTTTGAGGTCCGGCGCGAGATCGATCACTTCCCGGTCGACGTCGGTCTCGCTCCGCGTCACCAGCACGTTCGCCTTGGGTACGAGGCGAAGGAGCTCCGCCCGCTCGCAGTCGGGGGCGTAAGTGACGTCGAAGTTCTTGTTGGCCTTGAACCCCTGGATCGCGCCTTCGTGCAGATGACCGGTGATCAAAACTCGCGTGCGCATCGAAAGGGCCCCCAACGTGTAGGAAGCCCTCACTTTCAGGCTAAACTAACCCTTTGTCAACGCCGGGATAGCGGCATCGACGGCAGGTTAACGGAAGGTAAAGCGCCGCCGCCATTCTGAATTCGGCCGCGGTAGATCAGCTTGCCGGAGCGCACGGCAGTGACGTTGGCGCCGCCGTTCGGCGTGCCCCAGAACTCGAAGAGCTTGTCCTGCACGCGGCGCGCTTCATATCCCGATGCGTAGACTACCGTCTCGGCGTCGTCGGCTCCGAAGACCTTCATCTTCATTTTGACCCAGCCGGGAACCGGTGTGGACTTCGCGGTGCCGCCGGTCGAGACCTCGCAGCGATCGCCCGTCGCGCACGGCTCGGTGTTCGACGCTTCGAGGGCAAGCATGCCGGCGAGCGGGCCTTCCTTGGCTTCCACGACCTGGTAACCGATGCCGCCGGCGTCGAAGACTTGCCGGCCGGGAGAAAGCGAGAGCAGCTTCGCCGACTCGTCCTCGACGAGCCAGGCGCCTTCGCGCTTCATGACGTGGTAGCTGCGCCCCAGGTGAGTCGTCGAAGCCCACAGCAGGTCGCGCGCGGTTTGCAGCGCCGTTTCCTGGACGTTCCGAAGATAGGAGAAGAGGCGTTTGGGCTGGCCCGAGCCGTCGTCGTAAACGCTCTCGACCTGAATGAGCGGCTTGGTGCCGTCGACCGCGGCGAACTGGGTGAGCTTGAGGCGCCAGGGGCTCGACGGGTCGATGCGGACGCCGAGCTCGCGGACGCGGCGGCGGACCGCGGCGAGCACTTCGCCGAGCTGGGGCGTGACGGTGCCCTCGGTCATGATCCACATGCGGGTGTGGTCGAGCG
>JAYVBB010000409.1:0-5984 GCA_043750715.1 Pseudomonadota bacterium
ACAAACGGCTGCTTCGACATCCTGCACGCCGGCCACGTCACCTATCTCGAGGAAGCGCGTTCGCTCGGCGACTTGCTCGTAATCGGCGTCAACACGGACGATTCGGTTTCCCGCCTCAAGGGCAAAAACCGGCCGATCGTCCCGCTCGAGCATCGGATGCGCCTGCTCGCAGCCCTCGGTTGCGTCGACTACGTCGTGCCGTTCGGGGAGGAGCGCCCCGACGACCTCATCGGATTTCTGATTCCGGACGTCCTGATCAAGGGCGCCGACTACGACAAGGACGCCAAGACCGGCCAGGCCAAACACATCGCCGGCTCGGAAGTCGTCAAAGAGCACGGGGGGCGGGTGGAAACGATCGCCCTCGTCCCGGGCCTTTCGACGTCCATGATTGTCGGCAGGATCCTGGGCAAGTAATCCCGGTTTCCATCTAACCATCTAATTATACTGCTATTTTACTCAGCAGTTCAGCTCGTCCGACGAGGCTGAAGCGCTGGGATTTCCAGACAAATAAATAAATTCTAAAGAAAATCGCCAACCGGTCGAGAAGTACCTCTGGGCGATGCAATTCGAGAAAACCAGCCTAAAATGGGTCATTTATGGTGCTAGCCAAACGTGGAATCGACCTCCGGATCGACCAGCGGGATCCCCGCTTCAACGGCGAATTTTGTCTGCGCCTGATTCCTAACGACAATGAAGGTAAAATAATAGCGATACGTCCTTTGGACGTCTCTAAGCGTGGTTTGGGTTTCGTGGTGCGCGAGAATCTGAAAAACGGCGGCTTCTATTTTCTGATGATCGGTCAGCATAGATACCGCGTGGAAATCGCGTACTGCAACTCGCACCTCGGCATCGAGAATTTGTATCGCTGTGGTCTCTTCCTGCGCGAGGCTGACGGCAATCTGCAAGATGCGTGTGACCATGCCGGCCTCCTCTCGGACGAGCATCGCGCCCGCACCAGCTGAACCTTCGCCAGCGCGGGTTAAGGATCATCCGAAGATGTCCAAGAACCTGTTAGCTCTGTGCGCCGCCTTCGTTTTCGTTTTCACGGCCTGTCGCTCGACCGATCACACGGACGAGGGATCGCAGGTGAAGTCCGAGGAAGGCGCCGAGGCGAAGCCCGGCGACGCCAAACCGGCCGCCGCCGCCGGCGAATGCGCCAACAAGCCGGAACCCGTCGTCTGCTGCGAAGCGTTGACGCCTTCCTGCAACGAGTGCCGCGACAACGCCAAAAAAGCCAAAGCCGAATGGGCGGCCAAGTGCCTGAAGCCCACCGAGCAGCCCAAAGACTGCGCCTCGCCGCCGGTCTCCGACTGCAGCACCGACTCGTCCGACTCCGGCCGCCAATGCCGCGATGCCGCGATCACGGCACTGGTCGACTGGAAGGAGCGCTGTTCCGCCTTGGAGGCCTTTCCTTGCGACAAGAAGCCGCCCCAGGCCGACTGCTGCACCCAGTCGATCCCAAGCTGCAACGGCTGTCGGGATCGTAATCGGCGCCTGCAGGACGACTGGGATCGCCGCTGCAAGTAAGCGTTGGGACGTCCTTTTTGCCTGTATAGCGCCTGGACTCGCGTTTCCGGCCTCGAGCTGACGGAAGGTTGAGCCTGATCCCTTTGATCCCAAAGGTGAATCGACGGATCGTCCCCCGACGGGCCGGCGAATTCCCCGACCACGCATCGGGGACTTGGCCGTGCCGATTGGAAAAGTCGCGCTGCCGCCCCGTTTGCAATGTCTAAAGGCAGAACCCACGCTTTTAGAGGAACCACCCATGCGCGAACATGCGCTCTTCATCTTCCTTATGATCATCCTTGGTGGATGCAACGACTCGAAGTTCGACAGCTCGAACTCCAGCGCCTCGGCGCAGGTCGAAAAGGAAGAGACGTCGGCCGATTCGCTGGCCGCGAAGCCCCTGACGGAGACGTTTGAGCTTCAAGCCGCCAAGCAACCGATCGACCTCGTCTGGGTCGTCGACAACTCCCAGTCCATGATCGAAGAAAACCCGGTCGCCCAAGCCAACCTCGACGCCTTCGTCGAAAAAGGTCGCCTCCACCCCCGACCTGAACATCGCGGTCATCTCCACGGACGAAGGCGACCTCGGCGTGAAGCTCTCTGACGCACTCAAAGCCAAGCACCACATCCAAGTCTCGAAAGCGGTCGGCTCGACGAACCTGCTGGCGATCCTCGCCTCGGCCACCTGTCCGATGAACACCACCTCCGCTTACGTCGCCGAGCAAGGCTCCTACGCCGGCTCGATAAAGATCTGCAACCAGACGGTGAAAAGCAGCAACGACGACGACTTCCTTGAAGACGAACTCAGCGTCGAAGCCGTCAAAGGCTCGCTCGCCAGCTTCTACCGCCCCGACGCGAAAAAAGTCTTCGTCTTCGTCACCGACGACGACGCCGACTTCGTCACCTCCGCCAACTTTCTGAGCCTCGTCGAGCCCTTCCTCGGCAAAGCCGGCGGCAAACCGGTCGTCTACTCGTTCCAAGGTGTCGAAGGCGCCGCCTGCTCGATCAGCACCGTCGGCCGCTCCTACACGGACCTGGCCCGCAAAACCAAAGGCGAGACGTTCGATATCTGCGCCTCCGACTGGACCCAGCACTTCTCGCGCCTGACCAAAGCCGTCTCGCGCGCCACCGCCAAGGACATCGCGCTCAAAGGCTCGGCGAAAGAGGTCCTCTCGGTCGCCGTCGACGGCAAGAAGCTGAAGCGCACCGCCTTCCGCCTCAACGCCGATGGTTCGGTCAAATTGGCTGAAAGCGTTTACTCGCACGATCCCAAGAATATCGAGATCGTATACCTGCCGAATTGACCAGCTTGACAGGAATTGGGGGGTCCATTATGGCTGCACGGCAGTCCATCGAAAGGATCACCCGTGAAGCATATCGTCCTAAGTGCGCTCGTCCTCAGTCTGGCCGCCTGCCAAAAGTCCCTGCCGCCTTCCGGCTCGACGGTGCAGAAACGCCTCGACGCCCAGATCACCGGCCAGAAGGACGAGGAGAAGAAAGACGACGCCACGTACGTCGCCTACTTCGAGACGTCGACGGAAGCTGACGACCACGCCGACGCCGTGGCGAAAGCCGGCGGGACCGCCAGCCGAGTCGAAGCTTCCGGAAAACTCCTCAAAGTCACGACCTCCAAAAGCAGCCTGAAGACCCTAAGCGTCCCTAGTAGTGCCGCGCTGTCGCTCAACACGCGCCTCCGGATTGCCGCCGCGCCCGTGAGCCCGGCCAACGAGCTGGAAACGGCCGAGAGCGACCCGGCTCAGGCCTTCCTGACGGCGCGCTCCGCCGTCGGCGTCGACAGCCTCCTCGCCCGCGTCCCGGAAGCGGACGGCCGCGGCCAGAAGGTCGCCGTCTTCGACACCGGCATCGACTTCGGAGTCGAAGGCCTGAGCAACAGCGACAAGCTGCAAGGCTTCTACGACTTCACCGGCTTCGGTGTCCTCCGCGCCAACGGCCTCGATAGCGACGTCCCGGCGCAAAGCTACGACATCGACGGCAAGACGGTCACCTTCGGCCTCGGCGTCGCCGTTGAGAAAGTCTTCGCTACCGGCACGCTGTCGGAAGCCGACCTGGCTAAGAACTATCTGTGGGGCGAGCCCGCCGATCTCAACGGCGACGGCGAACCGACCACCTATCCTTACCTCATCGGTCAAAACCGTGACGGAGTGCAAACCGTCTGGATCGACGCCGACGGCAACGGCGTCATCGAAAACGTGGCGCAGGAAGAGCTCGCCGACTTCAATACCAGCCATCGCCACATCGACCTCGCGCACAACACGCCGAGCGGTGCGCACCCGCTCGCCGTGACGATCACGGGCCGCGACAGCGTCCAGTTCCACGCCATCATCGGCGGCCACGGCACCTCGTGCTCGATCATCATCGCGGGCGACGGCTACGCTCAAGGCCGTCTCGTCGGCATGGCGCCGAAGGCGAAGCTCTTCGGCTACGTTCTCGACGTCGAAGGCCAGGACGTCTACACGATCGATCAATTCCTTCAGACTTTCGCCCACGCCAAAGCGCAAGGCGTCGACGCCATCAGCATCAGCTGGGGCTTCTCGACGGCGGACCTTGCTTCCGCGCGCTTCATCGGCAACTACCTCGACAAAGAGATCGCCTCGGCCGGCATCGTGATCGGCATCGCTGCCGGCAACGGCGGCCCCGCGATGACGACCGCCGCCGCGGACGATTACATCCCGCACCACGGCTTCGCCGTCGGCGCCCACATCTCGGCCCAGCAAGCTCTCAACGTCTACGGCTGGACCGGCATCACCGGCGACACCGTCGTCCACTACTCGAGCATCGGCCCGACGCTCGGCGGCCGCCAGGTCCCGGACGTCGTCAGCCCCATCTCGACTCTGGTCCGCGGCGAGCGCTCGGACGCCGCCATCCGCTTCTACGGCTTCAGCGGCACGAGCTCGGCGACTCCCGCCCTGATCGGTGCCGTCACGTCCCTCAGCTCGGCGCTCAAAGCCTCCGGCGAAGCGACGATCATCCCGCGCCTCATCAAGCTCGCGATCCAGCAGTCCGCCGCTCCCGTGGAAGGCGTCTTCGCCGTCCGTCAAGGTGCCGGCTTGATCAACGTCGACGCCGCGTTCGACATCTACAAAAAACTTGCCGCCGAGCAACGCGCCGCCGACGCCGACGCTTCCCATCGCGCGAAGTTCGCGTACGAGCTGCGCGCCGAAACGTTCATTCCGGGTGAAGTGCAAAAGGGTGAAGGCCTCCACTTCAAATCCGTGGTCGCCTCGTCCGACGTCAAAGTCGTGCTGACGCCCGAAACCAAAGCCCTCGTCGACCGCTTCACGTTCGTCGAGCCGCTGACCATCGTCCACTCTTCCGACTTCTTCCAGACGCCGAACGTCCTGTCGCTGCAAGCCGACGGCGCCACCTTCGTCGTCCGCTTCGACGCGGCGAAACTCGCCCGCCCCGGCACCTACACGGACATCATCGAGCTGAAACGCGCCGACGGCATCACGCTGCTCCGCGTACCGGTCGTCGTCGAAAGCCCGGCGTTCGCCAACACCACCCGCACCCTCGGCACCGTCAGCCAATCATTCGGTCCTTTCGAAGTGTGGCGCCAACCCGTCACCCTCACCGAAGCTTCGGCGATCCGTTTCGACGGCGTCGCCCTCGACCTCGGAGGCAACCGCAACGCCCGCGCCGCCCTCGCCATCGCTTCTCCTGACGGCCGTTACGCCTTCATGGTGGCCAAGCTCCTTACCGGCCCGTCGCAGACCCTCAACTACCAGACGCCGGTGCTGCCGGCCGGCACCTATGAGCTGCTCGTCTACCGCACCTTCCCGGTCGGAGCGGCACTTGGCGCCATGAACATCACGGGCTCCTACCGCCTGGCCGGAGCAACCGCCGTCGGCGTCGCCATCGAGGGCCAAACGCTGCGTGCAGTGGTGAAGGTGAACGACAACCTGAACATCGCGTCCGAGAGGCTTTCGGTCAACGGCGTGCGCGTCACCGCCACCCTCGACCGTAAAGACGACGCCGCGCGCGTCGGCTACTACGGCGCGTTCCAAATCCCGGACGACACGGTCTCGCTGGCCGTCGGTCTCCGCCAGGCGGCCATCGACCAGGCCTCCGAACGCTTCCAGAACCTCGAAACGACTATCCTGCGCGGCGACCAGCCGGTTTCGCGGAGCTGGGTCGAAGTCAGCGACGGCCAACCCCTGGGCGCTCTCGACAGCTGGTCCTCAGGCACCTCTGACCTCAACGTCGTGGCCTACCCGAACATCGTCAACTGGCAGGCGGTGCGCACCCGCACCCTCTGGCTCGACGTCGACGCGGACAAGCTGGAACCGACGGTCGTGGCGCTGGACAAGGCCTTCGCAGCCCGGGACGGCCAGGTGGTCGACCTCGTATTCCCGCTCGGCGACGCCGCCATCCCTGCCTCTGGCTATGGCGTGATCACGCTCAAAGCCGTCGACGGAACGGAAGAGAAGGTCGACGTCCGCTGGTGATATGATGGGGAT
>JAYVBB010000410.1:0-25072 GCA_043750715.1 Pseudomonadota bacterium
GCTCTCTCCAACGATGCCCGTGAAAAAGCCCTGACCGACGAGCGTCACGCTTATGATGTCGCCTTGGTCACCCGCAACGTCAGCTCCAGCGCCTCGCGGGCCGAGGCCGCGCTCGGCCGTTTCGTGCTCGACGTCGCCGTGCCGGTGGGCGGCTACAGCATCACCCGCACGCTGATGAACATCCCCGGCGGCTACGTGAACGGCCACCACTTCGATCCTTCGGAACACATTCTGAGCGTGGAGAAAGAGCTCCAGCCGTTCCGGATCGAGGACGGCAAGATCACCCACCTCGCGGTGATCAAGTTCGCCATGACCGAGAGCACCTCGGCCAAATACCTCTACTACTATTCGCAAACGACGGTGAATCCGACCCGCCCCGACCCCAAGGTGTGGGCGCCCTACCAGGACTTTCTGGCGAAGACGCCGGGCACCTATCTGAAAAAGACCCAGCTCAAGACGTTCACCTGGCCGGTCTGGACTCTGGCGGGAAACGCCAAGGACGAGGGCGAGGGAGCGGAGGTCAAGGGAGGGAAAATGCTCGCCCCCGCGGTCATCCAAAAAGTGACGCAGAGTAAACGCGGCGACGTCGGAGCCTGCCACCTGCATTACTCGCCCAAGGCGACCGGACGCATCGAAATCTCGTACGTCATCCAGCCCGACGGCAAAGTGAAGGAAGCGAAGATGACCAAGTCGACGCTCGACGCCCCGAAGACGGAAGGCTGCATCCTCGGCATCGTGAAGAAGCTCAAATTCCCGAAGACGCCCGACGACGACTTCGAAACCTGGTCGCTGACCTGGGATTTCAATGCAGCCCAATGAGGCCCGACGCGGCAAGCCGATGCTCGTCGCCTTCATTACGATCTTCCTCGATCTGGTCGGGTTCGGGATCGTCATTCCCGTCCAGGCATTCTACACGGAGTCGTTCGGCGCGACCGCCACCGTCGTGACGCTGCTTGGCGCTTCGTACTCGGCGATGCAGTTCCTCTTCTCACCGTTTTGGGGCAAGCTTTCCGACCGCGTCGGCCGCCGCAAGATCGTGCTGTCGAGCGTGTTCATCAGCGGGCTCGGGCATTTGGCATTCGGCCTGGCACCGTCTTTGGTCTGGCTGTTCGCCGCGCGCATGCTCGCCGGCTTCGGCAACGCCAACATCGGAACCGCGCAGGCCATCATCTCCGACGTCACGACCCCCGAAACGCGAGCCAAAGGCATGGGCCTGATCGGCGCGGCCTTCGGCCTTGGTTTCATTTTCGGTCCGGCGATCGGCGGGGCGTTGAGTCAGATCGGCCCGACGGCCCCTTTCTTCGGCGCCGCGATCCTCGCTCTCCTCAATTTGATTTCCGCCGCGTTGTTCCTCCCCGAGACGCGCCGCTTCGAGGATCAGTCGGCGGCCCCCCGCCACGCCTTCTCGCTCGCGACGCTGAAGGACTATCTCGGACGCCCCGGCAACATCCGCCAGGTCTTCGGGTTGACGCTGCTCACGACGCTCGGCTTCGCGATGATGGAGCAGACCTGCGGTCTGTTCATCGAAAAGACCTGGCTCGTAGACAAAGGCCTGACCGGAGGCGAGCACATCCGCGAGGCCGCGCGCCTCACCGCCTACTACCTGGTCGTGGTCGGCGTGACGGCGACGATCATTCAAGGCGGTCTCATCGGACCGCTCCAGAAGCGCTTCGGGGAAGTGAAGCTGGCTCGCACGGGCGTCGGGGTGCTGGCCCTCGCCATGGCGACTTACCCGCCGTTGATCGCCTCCTTGAGTCTGCCTCTGCTGCTCGTCTCCGGCGTGCTCATGGCGTCGGGCTCGGCGCTGCTCACGCCGAGCCTGCAAGCGCTGGTGTCGCGTTCGGCGGGGCGCCACGAGCAAGGGGAAGCCCTTGGGCTGAATCAGTCGCTTTCAGCTCTCGGCCGGGTCCTCGGACCGGCCGTCGCCGGATTTCTTTTCGTGCACGAATCCGGCCTTCCGTTCTACACCGCCTCCGCGCTGATGCTCCTCGGCATCGTGTTGTCGCTCCGCCTCGTCCGCCCGGCCGCGGCATGAATCTCCGCGCCGTCGACCTGAACCTGCTCGTCGCGTTGCAGGCTCTCCTCGTCGAGCGCAGCGTGACGAAGGCCGCGAAGGCCTGCGGGTTGACGCAGCCCGCGATGAGCAACGCCCTGGCGCGCCTGCGCGACGTGCTGGGCGATCAACTGCTCGTCCGGACACCCGACGGCATGCGGCCAACGCCGCGCGCGGAAACGCTGGCCGCGCCGCTCGCCGCGGCGCTGGGCCAGATCGAGGCCGAGGTGCTCCGCACCAAATCCTTCAGCCCCGAAACCTGCGAGACGACGTTTCACGTCGCGACCCAGGACTACGAGCAACTCGTACTCCTGCCCCAGCTCACCGAACGCCTGGCGAAAGTCGCGCCCAAAGTCCGCCTCGAGTTTTCGACCCCGCGCGGCCGGCTTCCGGTCGACGACCTGGCATCGGGACGGATCGACGTCATGATCGGCGTCCAGACGGAATCGCATGCGGGACTGTTTCGTGCCCAGCTGCTGCAGGACAAGTTCCTGTGCGCGCTGCACGACAAGCACCCCGAGGCGAAGGCGAGGTTGACGCTGCAACGCTACGCAGCGCTCGAGCACCTGCTGATCTCGCCCTACGGCGGGATGAGCGGCTACGTCGACGAAGCGCTCGCCGCACATGGCCTGACCCGCACCGTGAAGGTGGCCGTCCCGCACTTCGCGCTGGCGCCTTTCATCCTGATCAACTCCCTCTACGTTCTCACCCTCCCCGAGCGCACGGCCCAGCTCTTCGCCCGGCATCTGCCGCTCAAGCTCGTAAAACCGCCGCTCGAGATCCCCGGCTTCACCGAGCACCTGTTCTGGCACGAACGCACGAACAAGGACCCGGCACACAAGTGGTTTCGGACCCTCCTTCTCGACCTAACTCATTGAATTTTTAATTATTTTTAGCTCACCTCAGCGGTTCTGTTGGTGCTATTCTTTATGGATTGTCCCCGTAGCCTGAGGTCGTCATGAAAGATCTTTTGCAGCGCCTCGTCCAAAGCCAACCGGGTTTCGTCGAGCTGCGCTATCACCGCCGTGTGAACAACTCCTTCGTCGCCCAAAAAGGCCGCGTCGACGTCGCCAACCATGCCGTCACCGAAGGCGTCGGCGTCCGCGCCCTGATCGACGGTGCCTGGGGCTTCGCTGCCACGGCGGACGTCTCGGAAGCCGCCATCAAACGCGCGATCGCCGAAGCGCAACGCAACGCCAAAGCGCTGGTCGCCGCCAAGGGCAAATCGAAACTCGACCTCGGCAGAAAGCGCCTGGCGAAGATCGACTTCACCGGTCCGGGCTTCGACGAGCTGAACAACATGAAGCTGGCCGACAAGCTCGGTCAGGTAGTCGGCTTCGAGCGCCAGCTCGCTGCCGCGTCCCAGCGGATGCACACCGCCCGCTGCCGCTACAACGAAATCATCGAAGAAAAAGCCATCGTCACGAGCGACGGCGCGTCGTGCAGCCTCCGGCTCGCGCAGCCCGAAGTCTCGCTCGCGGCAATCGCAGAAAAAGACGGCGAAAGAGCCACCAACTCCCGCTCGGCGGGCGTCAGCGGCGGCTGGAAATGCCTCTTCGACCACCCGGCGCTCGTCAACATGGTCGACGAAACGGCCCGCGTCGCCGTCGATCTGCTCGACGCCAAATACCCGGACGGCGGCCAGAAGACCGTCATCCTCGCGCCCGCGCTCGTCGGCCTTCTCTGCCACGAGGCCGTAGGCCACACCGTCGAAGCCGACTTCGTGAAATCCGGCTCGATCGCGCAAGGCAAGATCGGCCAGCGCGTCGCCTCCGACCTCGTCACCATGGCCGACTCGGGCGCCGAGACGATCTCGGGTTACGCCGTCGGCAACCTGCCGTTCGACGACGAAGGCATCGAGACGGAGAACACCGTCATCATCAAGAACGGCATGCTGAACTCCTACCTGCACAACCGCGAGTCGGCGGTCGAGTTCGGCGTCGCGCCGACGGGCAACGCCCGCGCCTGGCTCTTCAACGACGAGCCGCTCATCCGGATGCGCAACACTTATCTGATGCCCGGGCAGAGCAACCTCGCCGACATGATCGCGGGGGTCGATGACGGCTATCTCGTCGAAGGCTCGGGCAGCGGCCAGGCGGACTCCAACGGCGAGTTCATGTTCGGCACCAGCTACGTCTATCGCTTGAAAAACGGCAAGAAGGGCGAGCTGCTTCGGGAAGCGACGCTTTCCGGCCTGGCCTTCGACGTTCTGAAAAGCGTCGACGCGGTCAGCAAAGAGTTCCAGTGGGATCTCGGCGCCGGCTACTGCGGCAAGGGACAGGCGGCCAAAGTCGACGCCGGCGGACCTTACATCCGCTGCAAGATCGGGGTGGGGGGTCGCCAGTGAGCAAGGACACCACGCAAGGCCTGAACGACATCGCGAAGACCCTCGAGAAGCTGACCGACTTCGCGCTCGACACCGCGAAGAAGCTCGGCGCCGACGCCATCAAGATCGCTTCCGGCGCCTCGTTCCAAAAACGCCTCGTCGTCGAGAACAAGCTGTTCAGCCTCGCCAACAGCCTCGAGTCCCGGAGCTTCGGCCTGGTCGTCCACAAGGACCAGAAAAAAGGCTCGGCCTCGATCAACACCGTCACCGAAGAAGGCGTCAAGCGCGCCATCGAGAGCGCACTGGCGCTCGCCAAGTATTCGGTGCCCGACGAAAACCTGACGCTGCCGGGCACCGACCTGGCGTCGAAGGCGAAACCGCTGTCATTCCTCTACGACGACCAGCTCGCGGAAGTCGAGCTCGGCGAAATCCAAGGCGTCATGCAGGAAGTGCTGGCGCGGCTGACGCGCGACAAGCGCGTCGCGCTCGACCGCTACGAAATGGCCGTCGACGTTTCCTATCACGGCATGGCGAACTCGCTCGGCGTCCGCCAAAACGAGCGCCAGACGATGGCTCATTGGAGCTTCTTCGGCATGGGGCGTGACGGCGAGGAAGTCACGGGCTTCGACTACGACGGCAGCTTCGCGCTGAAGCGCGGCGACATGCTCCCGAAAAGCATGGACGACGCCGGACGCTTCGTCGACAAGATCGTCAAGGCGCTCGGCCCGGTGAAATGCCCGAGCTACAAGGGCGCCGTCCTGCTGAGCCCGCGCGCCGTGCAGGAACTGATCTTCGGGATGATTCACTATCACATGGGCGGCCGGCAGGTGATGGACGGCAAGAGCCGCTGGGAAAAATCGATCGGCCACAAGGTGATCTCGGAGCATCTGACTCTGAAAGATCATCCGCACGATCCCCGCTTCTCAGGCTGCTCGGCCTTCGACGGCGACGGCCTGCCGACGTCGCCGCGCACCCTGCTCGACAAGGGCGTGCTCAAGGAACACCTCCATGACTGCTACAGCGCGAAAAAGTGCAAGACGAAGCCGACCGGCACGGCCGGAGCGCCGTTCGCGTGCGAAGTTGCGGCGGGCTCGACGCCTCTGAAAGACCTTTTGAGCGCGAAGGGTCCTCTACTCATGATCGATCGCTTCTCTGGCAATGAAGACCCCGTGAAAGGGGATTTCAGCGGCGTCGCCAAGTCGAGCCGCCTGTTTCAGGACGGCAAGGACCAGGGGCCCGTGTCGGAGACGATGATCGCCGGCAACTTCTTCGAGATGGCGCAGGCCGTGCTCGCGGTCAGCCGCGAAGTGGAAAACGTGAGCGGCGGGTTCATCAGTCCGTACGTCCTGTTCGACGGGGTCTCGGTCTCCGGTGCCGACTAGTCTGATCATCCTGCTGGTCGTCGACCTGGCGGTGCTCGCGTGGTCCTTCACCGGACCGAGCGACACCGCGACCTGGGTCATGGAAGTCGCGCCGTTTCTGATCGTGCTGCCGATTCTGCTCGCGACGGCGAAGCGCTTTCCGCTGACTCCCCTCCTCTACGGTCTGATCACCGTACACGCGGTCATCCTGATGGTGGGGGGTCGTTATACTTACGCCGAAGTCCCCGTCGGTTTCTGGGTGAAGGATGCCCTCGGGCTCGCGCGCAACCACTACGACCGCCTCGGGCATTTTGCCCAGGGCTTCATTCCGGCCATCGCCGTCCGCGAACTGTTGCTCCGCACGTCGCCGCTCCGGCGCGGCAAGTGGCTCTTCTTCCTCGTCACGTCGGTCTGCCTTGCGATCAGCGCTCTTTACGAAATGATCGAATGGGGGACGTCGGTCGCCCAGGGCGCTTCCGCCGACGCCTTCCTCGGCACCCAAGGGGACGTCTGGGACGCCCAGTGGGACATGTTCTGCTGCCTCCTCGGAGCCCTGACCTCATTGGTGCTTCTCGGCAAATTTCACGACTCGCAAATGGGCCGGCTCGCCGTTAAGCATCAATGAAAAGCTGGTGATTTTCGCGTCCTTGCCGGAAAACCTCAAGGGTTTCGCCTCTCAAGCCGATAAGAAGATAACGTCCCTTCTCCAATCCTTATAAGCCCGGAGCGAACCGTGATCCTCAGGACCGCCCTCGCCATGTTTGCGCTCGGAGTCGTCTCCGGCGTCACCGGCTGCTCCAACTCCAAGGCTCCGGCGCCGCCGCCGAAGACGACCTCGACCGCGGACAATACGGAGTCGAATCCCGACAGCGGCTTCAAGAGCGGCGACCAGACGGAGAACTCCAATACCAACACCGGCTCGAATTCCACTACGGACTCTTCGACCGATACCAGCGACACCACGGACCCTCTTCCTGACACCCTCGGTCTGCCTCCGGGCACGACGGCGGGCAACACGGCGGGCGGCGTCGGCGGCTCAGGCGGCGGCCTCGGCGGTCTGCCCTTCGATCCGCAAATGATCATCGGCCTCCTCGGCGGCGGTGGCGGCGGCGGCGGCGGTCTTTCGAGCATTACCGGCCTCCTCGGCCAGCTGGGTGGCGGTCAGGGCGGACAAGGCGGCGGTCAAGGCGGACAAGGCGGACAAGGCGGCGGCTTCGGCGGTCAAGGCGGACAAGGCGGCGGCTTCGGCGGTCAAGGCCAGTCGCAAGGCGCCGGCGGGCTCGCCGGTCTCAACGACTTCGCCGACGATACCGGCGGCGAGTTCGAATAACGAGGGGCCGCTTGACCACCGACTTCTCCATCTCCGCCTACCTGCAAGCCTGCCTCACGGGGCTGCAGAAACCCGACATGTACAGCTACTGGCTGTACGTGATGTCGGCGCTCGTGGCGGGCGTGGCTTGCGTCGTCGTGAAGAAGCGGACGAGCGTCCGTCAAAGTCTCAAGACCGTCTTCGAGAAGGGCGCGTGGACCGGCAAATCGGCGAAGGCCGACTACGCCGTCTTCGCTTTGAACGAAGTCCTTTTCCGTCAACCCAGTGACCTCGCCTTCGTGGCGATCGTCAACTTTCTCTCGTACAAGATTTACACGCTCCGCGGCGGCACGGCGCCACTTTTCGGTGCCGTCTTGCCGACCTGGTTGGCGGTGGCGGTCTTCACCGTCTACACGCTCGCGGTGCTCGACCTTGCGAGCTACCTGACCCACTTTCTGCAGCATAAGGTGGACTTCTTCTGGCGTTTTCACAAGGTACACCACTCGGCCGAGCGTCTGAACTGGTTCACGGTGTTCCGCCAGCATCCGTTCGACATGCTGCAGTACACGCTGCTGCGGGGCCTGTTCGCGGGCGTCGGCTACAGCCTCTTCCCGCTCGTCTTTGCCCAGCCGGGCGACGTGGCGCGGATCGTCGGCGTCAACGCCGCCCTCTTCCTCTATTTTCTGACGGCCGGCCTCCGCCATTCGGAAGTGCCGTTTGCTTATCCCAAGGCCATGCGCAAGGTGCTCTTCAGCCCGCACCTCCACCAGGTGCACCATTCGCGCGACGCGCGCCACGCCCGTTCGAACCTCGGCGTCGTGTTCTCGCTCTGGGACGTCCTATTCGGGACCTACGTCGACGACGAGCCGGATCAAGTCCGCGCCTACGGTCTTCCGGCCGGCGAGGATCCGTTCCAGCACTCGACGCTCCGCCTTTATCTCCAACCCTTGGGTCTCATGGCTGAAGCACCCGAGGTTCAAGTTTCCGTCCCGAATTCCAGCACTCAGCTAAAGGATGCCCTATGAGCAAGCTCCTTACCGTCGGCTTGGTCGCGTTCCTCGCGGTCTCGTGTCGCCCCACCAACAAAGGTGGCAGCGAGTCGAGCACCAAGAGCCTCGACAACGTCGGCAAGGCCGCATCGGAGCAGACCGTCAACTCCTGCGGCATCAAATACACCGGAAGTCAGACGATCAGCGCTACCGTGAAAGAGCTCGTGCCGCGGATCGAAGCCGCGCCCCGCTACAAGAACGCGGTCATCGGCGCGCTGACGGCCGTCCCGACCAACCTGCTCCTTCCCTTCGTCGCGGCGGGAGGCAAAATCGTCGTCTCCGACGACGCCGCCGCCAAATGCCAGGGCACCCCGTTCTCTGCCGGCGAGCGCGAGCTGGTCGGCACCCCGGCGAAAGTTCCCGCCTGCTGGAAGATCGAGCCGGGCCAGGGCGCCGTGATCTACCTCAGCCCCTCCGTCAAACTCATCCGCCACAACACCGTGCGCATGTTCGGCTACTTCTACACCGAGTTCTTCGTCGCGAAGATCAGCGACCCGGCGGCCCCCGCCCCGTTCACGGACAAGAAATGGCAAGCCGCCGCGACGGCGTTCATCGCCGAGCGGGACGCCTTGGCCGCCAACTTCCTGGTCGACCTGCTGCCGTCCAACCGCCCGCTGCACGACTCGCTGGAAAAGATCCAGACCACCGACGCCAAGAGCTTCGGCAACTACATCTTTGCCGAAGCACTGGACAGCTACTACTGCTCGCTATCGGCGCGGTCGACGTTCGGGAGAGAGTTCAAGCTGACCTATCAGAGATTCACGAATACTGAAAATGCAAACTCGGTAGTGAACCAGTTCGGCAAACGCTGAGTCGAATCGAATCGAATCGAATCGAATCGAATCGAATCGAATCGAATCGAAAGGGATGCCAAGGAATGGTCGTCTTACGCAAGGGTATGCTTCTCGTGTTGGCGCTCGCGCTGACTGCCTGCTCGTCGGGTCTGTTGGGCAAAAAGTCCGATTCGGAAGACGACGACGACGAGACGGACCCAGCCGACGAGCCCGTGGAGGTCGCTGGATCTTTCCTTACGGCCAGCTGCGGATTTTCGACCGTCAAGCCAGCCGCCATGCCAGCGGACGACGCGTCGCTGGTGGCTTACGGCTGCGCGATGATCGACTCCAAGACGAACACCAAGTTCCAAGGGACCGTCGCCTTCGAAAAGATCACGTTCGGTTACGCGGACGGCACCTCGGAAGCTCCGGCCCTGGAACCGACGGCCGATCTCAAGTCCCCCTGGCACGTGCTGACGTTCATCGCCCGTGGTAAGGCCGCTGGGATCAAACGGTTCGAATTCAAGGCGATCGTCGACGGCGTCGCGGTTGAATCCGCGAATGGGGAGACGACTCGCTACGAGCCGGAAGGCCCACCTCCCGAAGTCCCGAGCGGCTCGGATACGGGCACCGAAACTAAGACGCCTACGGACACTTCGTCCGATACCGATACCGATACCGACACTGATACCGACCCTGGGACAGGCGTCGAAACGTTGTTGTCTTTGAAATTCGCTAACGCCAGCGAAGTGACGAACTTCCCCAACTGGGCCTGGGACGGCGATTCGACGACGAAATGGATCCGCATGACCGTCACCTCCGCCCACTTGACCGTCGACCTCAACGAAGAGCACGTCGTCCAGCGCATCCTATTCAGCGCGTGCGAGGACGGCATGTCCCTGACGTTGACGATGGGCAACGGCGCTCCGACCGGCGGCATCATCACGAACATCATCGGCACCGCCACCTACCCGTTTCCCATGACGCGCGATGTCGTCACGACGCTCGATCTCTCCGGCAAACCCGTCGCGGACCGGAAGTTCCGCTACATCGCGTTCGAATTGCCGCCGACTCAGACTTGCCTCAACGGAGTCGAAGTGTATGGCTTCTAAGACATTTGCCTTCGCCGCGGCTTCGGCACGCCGCAGCGCCCTTAAGCGAGATACTTTTCGGGCTCGGCGAAGATCGCCGTGAGCAGCTTCGCCATCTTCGCGGCGTGCACGCCGTCGATCAACCGGTGGTCGAACGTGATGCCGAGGCGCAGCATCCGGCGCACCACCGGCACGCCGCCGTCCGCGACGACCTGGTCGGCCACGGTGCCGACCGTCAGCACCATCGGCACCCGGGAATATGGTACGAGCGGCGCGAACGCGCAGTCGATGCCGAGCGATCCGACGTTGGTGATCATGACGCTGCCCAGCGGATCCTTAGGCGTGCCGAGCAGCGGCGACCAGAGGTTCAGACTGAATTGCAGGAAGCCGGCGGCATCGAGAATGAGACCCGTGAGCCAGCCCGGAAGGATGGCCATCATGCACTTCATCTGGTCGTAGGACTTGTCCGAGCGGTCCTTGACCGCTTTGACCTTCCGGTTGATCTCTTTCGCGATGTCGACGACCGATTTGTGCTCGGACTCCCTGACGGTGATGCCGGAAAGGTCCTTGCCTTCCTCGTCGGTGGCCACCTGGAGGAACAACGTCACGTTCTTTCTCGGATAGAGGCGGCCAAAGCGCAGAATCGAGTTGATCTCAGGATGGCGCTTGAAGCACTCGGCGACCGCCCGGGCCAGGAAGTGCGTGATGTTGACGCGCTCGCCCGACTGCTTGGCCAAGGCGTCGAGGAAAATTTGCGCCTGGTCGCAGCGCAGGTCCATCAACCCGTAAACGGTCGGGTCCTTGGCCGTCTTCCACGTGCCGATCGCGATGTTGCGCCAGCCGGTCTTCTTCAGTGCCGGGCCGAGGGGAATATGCCTTTCAAGCACCGGTGCGCTCTCCGCCCAGGAAGCCCCGGACCAGCGTCAGGGGTTTGGCTCGTTTGAAAGTGATGCGGTCGCCGTAGCTCAACTCGATCATCCCGTGCTGCCCGTCCAACGCCAGCAGCGCGGCAGGACATCTGTTGTCGATTTCGAGGGACTGCTTCTCCGGCTCGAAGAAGCCTTGGTCGATCTGGGCCGTGGTCAGGTCGAGCCGGTAGAGCTCGCGGACTCTGAACTGAAACGACGCTTCCGTCAACAGCCGGCGCTCCCCGCCTGCCGCCATGATTGCCGCGGTGCTGCCCGTCGCCGTCGCGACCCAGATGCCGCTCGACCGGTGGGTCTCCGACCTGTTCGCGTAGTGAAGCTTGTAGCGCGTCGTCGCCGCGGGATTGGTGTTGGTGTAGAGGAAGTCGTTGAGCACGGGCTTGGTCTCGACGACTTCGCCCGAATCGATCCGCGTGACTTCGGCCTTGAGCCGCTGCACTTCGGCCGTCTCGAACTGGCGCCGGACGATGGCGCGCACCAGCGCCTGGACGTCGGCCGGGCCGGCGCAGCAGAGAAAGCCGACGCTCGAGAACGACGAGCGGAGACCGAACGTCAGGCCGCCGGCGGTCATTTGATGCGTCGCGGCGAGCAGCGTGCCGTCGCCCCCGACCGTCACGACGAGGTCGTGGGTCTTGCCTTGCGGCCACGGGTCGTCGCGGCTGACTTCGTCGAAGGCGATCTTCGCTTTGCCGAGCTCTCTCCGGAGACTTTCCAAAGTCTGATAGTGCTCGGTGTGCGCGGCCTTGAGCTTGACCAGGGCGTCGGCCGGGACGTGTCCCACCTTCACCTTGGCCTCGATCACCGGGCCGTGCAGCTCGTAGTTGGTCGTCTTTTTGACGATCAGGACGACCACGGCATCAGCCGCCAGCGTCCTGGCCTTCGCCCTTCTTGACGTCGTCCATGGCGAGATAGTCCGGATTCATCCAGATCTTCTGCTTCTTGTCGAACTCGTCGCGCACCTGCTTTTCGTAAGCCGTGAACAGGTTGTTGCCCTCCGAGTACGCGGCGGTCTGGGCGAGCTCGCGCTTCTTCGTCGCGTCGAACTTGGCCATGTCGGCGTCTTTTCTCGCCTTCAGACGCAGGACGTAGAGATTGCCGCGGACGTCGACCGGCGTCGGGTAAATCTGGCCGACGGTCGTCAGCGCCGCCAAGGCGTCGCTCACTTCCTTGCTCGAACCGATGCCCGGGATGTAGCGGGAGTCCGTCTGGATCTCACCTGTCGCCGCCCATGCCACCTTGTATTCGGCGAGCAGCGTGTCGACCGGTTGCTTGGCGTTGAGATTCGCGAGCACTTTTTCGGCTTCCGCCTTGGCGAGCGCCGGGCGCTTTTCCTTGTTCAGCAGGTTTTCCGCGACCTTAGTCTGCGCGTCCTCGAGCTTGGTCGCGACCGCGTCCTTCTTGTCTTCGACTTTGATGACGTGGAAGCCGAACGGCGTCTCGACTACCTTGTCCGAAACCTGGCCTTTTTGCAGCGCGAAGGCCGCTTCGCTGAACGCCTTGTCCATGCGGTCCTTGTCGAACCAGCCGAGGTCGCCGCCCGACGTCTTGCCGACGGACTCGTCCGTCATTTCCTTGGCCAGCGTCGCGAAGTCCGCGCCGCCCTTCGCCTTCGCGAGGATTTCCTCGGCGCGCTTCTGGGCCGCGGCTTTGTCGCGCTTGCCGCCGTCGGCGGTGGCGTTGCGGGCGCCTTTGTAGGACACGAGCACGTGGCGCGCCTTGACTTGGGCCGGAGCGTTGAATTCCTTTTGGTTGCCTTCGAAGTATTCTTTGACGCGCGCCTTGCCTTTTTCGTCGGCGAGGAACTTCGCGACGTCTTCCGGGAGGACTTTCACTTCGACTTTTTGCGGGTCGAACTTCAGGTACTCGATGTCCAGTTTCGTTTCCGCGAGCTTGAAGTCGATCTCGGCGGACTTGGTCGAGACGTAGGACGTCTCCGAGATGAAGCGCTTGAGCTTCTGCAGCGTCACGCTGCGCCGGACGTCTTCCATGAAAGACGACTCGGTATAGCCGTTGTTTTCCAGGAAGGTCGCAAAGACCTTGTCGGAGAACTTGCCGTCTTCGCCCTTGAAGATCTCTTCCTTGCGCAGGATGTCGACGACCTCGTCGTCGGACGCCTTGAGGCCCAAGTCGATCGCCTTCATGTACATGGCGCGGTCGTCGACGAGCTCTTTCAAGACGTTGTGAGCCAAGCGTAGCGCGCCCGGATCGAACGAGTCCTGGTACATCCGTTGGTACTGTTCGTAAGTGCGGCGGTAGGCGCGGTTGAATTCGCCGCGGGTGATCACTTCTCCGGCCACCGTCGCGGCCTGGCCCTTCGCTGCGCCGCCGCCGCCTTTGCCCATCCGGCTACCCGACGGGTCGCACACGCCGAAGAACGTCATCGCGGCCAAGGCCGTGCCCAGGACCACGTAGGTCATGGTATTACGCCGGATTTTGGCTGCGTCCAGCGTCGACAAATTCTTGCTGTTCAACTTGACCATCGAGATGAGGCTCCTTCACGAGGGAAGCTAAGACAATACCGGTTTGGCCTTAACCTTCAATAGCTGGCTAACATTGGCGTAAAGCGATAAAGTAAACGAAACACACACCGTTTACGGCGAGGCCGCCGGGGTTAGCCGAAAATTGAATAGTTCCGTGTAGTTAGATTTCTGGCGCGGGCCGCGCCAGAAATCTATCCCGAGCAAAAGCGAGGGATCCCGAGAATTCAACATGTTAGCGCCGAGATCCTTCGGCGTCAGGCGCCTCAGGATGGTTCCTGGCGCGTCTCGCGCCAGGAACCAGTTAGGAGTCATGGATGCTGGGTATGCTTGCGGGCTGGCTGTCGTACGATCTCGCCATCGACCTAGGGACCGCGAACACCCTCGTTTTCGTGCGCGGCCGGGGCATCGTGATCAACGAGCCTTCCGTCGTGGCCGTGCAGAAGGACGGCCGGGGGATCAAGAAGATCCTGGCCGTCGGCAAGGAAGCGAAAAACATGCTCGGCCGCACCCCGGGGTCGATCACCGCCGTCCGCCCTCTGAAAGACGGCGTCATCGCCGACTTCGAGATCACCGAAGCGATGCTGCGGTACTTCATTTCGAAAGCCCACAACGGCCGCACGATGATGAAGCCGCGCGTCATCGTCTGCATCCCTTCCGGCGTCACCGAGGTCGAGAAGAGGGCGGTAAGAGAGTCGGCGGAATCGGCCGGAGCCCGCGAGGTCTTCCTCATCGAGGAACCCATGGCGGCGGCGATCGGAGCGGGCCTGCCCGTTACCGAGCCTTCCGGCAGCATGATAGTGGACATAGGCGGTGGCACCACCGAAGTGGCCGTGATATCTCTGGCCGGTATCGTCTATTCCAAATCCGTGCGCGTCGGTGGCGACAAGATGGATGAAGCCATCGTCGCCTACATGAAGCGCAAGTACAATCTGCTGATCGGCGAGCGGACCGCGGAAGAGATCAAGATTTCCATCGGTACCGCGTACCCGGAGGATCCCGTTCAGAGGCGTCACATCAAAGGCCGCGACCTCGTCGCCGGGATCCCCAAGACCATCGAGGTCACCTCGGAAGAAATTCGCGAGGCCATCTCGGAACCCGTGAACATGATCGTCGACGCCGTCCGCGTGGCGCTCGAGCAGACGCCGCCGGAGCTGGCTGCCGACATCGTGGACAAGGGCATCGTGCTCGCCGGCGGCGGAGCAATGATCAGGAACCTCGACGTGCTGCTGCGCGAGGAAACCGGCCTGCCGATCATGATCGCGGACGATCCGTTGAGCGCCGTCGTCCTGGGTAGCGGCAAGGCCCTCGAGCACATCGACATTCTGAGGCAGGTCAGGTTGAATTGAACGAACGTTACCGAAAACTCGTAGGCTTGGCGCTTCTCGTCAGCGCGCTGCTTTCGCCGTTCGTGTTTTTCTCGACGCCGCTGAAGTCGTGGCAGAGCCAGAATCCGATGGCCCTGCTCATGCAGGACGCCCTCTACCCGCTCGAGCGCGGCTGGCACCGGGTCGCGACGGGCATCTCGCGCGCGGTCGCCAGCTACGTCGACCTCAGCGGCGCCTCGACGGAGAATCAGGAGCTCCGGAGCCAGCTGGCGGGCCTGCAGACCCGGATCATGGACTACGAAGAACAGGTGCTCGAGAACGACCGTTTGCGGCGCCTCCTCGGCTTCTCGGGCCGCTCGGAAAAGCGCCTGATCGCCGCGGAAGTCATCGGTCACAACGACATGGCGCAGTTCCAGTCGATCCGCATCACCCGCGGCAAGGCGGACGGCGTCCGCGTCGGCATGCCGGTGGTCGCGGCCGACGGCGTCGTCGGCAAAGTCATCCGCACGGGCGAACACTTCTCCGACGTGCAGTTACTCGTCGATTCCGACTTTCACATCGACGTGCTGCTGCAACGGACCCGCGTCCGCGGGGTGCTGTCGGGTGCCGAGCGCACGCACTGCACGCTCCAGCTCCACAAGCGGGTCGAGATCCGCATTGGTGACACGCTGATCACGTCGGGTATCATCGGCGGCTTCCCGAAAGGCCTGCCGGTCGGGCGCGTCATGCGGATCACTTACGAGAGCGAAAACGTCGCGCAGTCGATCACGGTGGAGCCCTGGGTGGACCATCGCCGGATCGAAGAAGTCATGGTCATCTACAACCGCGACCCCGAGCTCGAGAAAATCGTTGAGACGGCCGGACCGGAATGGCTGGACGGAGCCCTGGGCGACGGCCCGGGTCCGACCGCCGAGTCCGCGAAAGCGCCCGCGCCCGAGGCCCAAGCCAAAGGCGGCGGTTGAGCCATGGACACAACCAAAGAACGCCTGAAAACCGCCTGGATCTCGGTACTCCCGCACCTCCGGCTACGCCCCTACTCCGGCAAGCTCTGGCTCGACGTGATCTGCCTGCTCGTCGTCGGCGCGCTGCACTTCACGATCATTCCCACGGTCACCGGCTCCTGGCTCGCCGTCGACGTCATGACTCCCTGGCTCGTCACGGTTTTCGTGGTCGAGAAACTGCCGCGCGCGGCACTCATCGGTCTGGTCGGCTCGATCATTCTCGAGACGCACTCGTCGACGCCCGCCGGCATGTACGTCTGCGCCTACTGGGTGATGCTCTGCGTGCTACAACTGACGCGCGCGACGCTGTCCTGGCGTCACATCTTCCCTTGGGTCGTCACCTACCTCGTCACCGAGATCTGGGTGATCGGCTTCGAGACGTTCGTCGGCGCCGTCTACGAAAGCGGCTACCAGTTCGACTGGAAGTTCCTCTCCGGGCAGATCGCGCGCGTGGTCGCCGCGATGCTGATCGGCCTCGTGCTCAGTCACCGCTTCCGCACGCTGGGCATCGCGGAAGAAGAGGTGGTGATCTAATGCGCAGGCTTTTTCACGAGGATAGAAGAATCCAGGAAGGGCGCTTCCTCTGGGCGAACATCCTGTTCCTGTGCGTCACCGCTTTCCTGATGGTGCGCCTCTGGTACGTCCAGATCTACAAGGGCGACCACTACAAGCAGATCTCCGAGAACAACCGGATCCAGTACATCGAAATCCCGGCCTCGCGCGGCATCATCTACGACCGTTACGGCAAGGTGGTGCTCGGCAACCGTCCTTACTTCGACCTGGTCTACGTGCCGCAATTCGTCAAGGACCACGCGACGACGTTCAAAATCCTGTCGCGGCTCCTCCACCTGCCCGTCACGACCTTCGAGCGGCGTATCTGGATGGCCCGCGGCCTCCCGAAGTACCTCCCGATCGCCCTCAAGCGGAATCTGAGCGTCCACGAGGTCGCGGCGATCCAGTCGAACAAGATCTTCCTGCCCGGGATCGACATCGCGGTCGCGCCGCGCCGTGACTACAAGCCCGAGACACCGTCCCACATGGTCGGCTATCTCGGCGAGGTGAGCAAAAAGGAACTCGCGAAGTACGGCAAGGAAACGCCCGACAGCCCTTACCGTTCGGGAGACCTCGTGGGCAAACAGGGCCTCGAATGGCGCTGGGAAAAATACCTCAAAGGGCAGCGCGGTCACCGCCTGATCCAAGTCGACGCCTTCGGCCGTCAGGCGGATCTCTCGGAGAAGAGCGGTCTGGAGCTGCCGCAGGTCGCGGCGACGCCCGGCTCGGATTTGATCCTGACCATCGACATGGATCTGCAGAACGTCGCGCGGGAAGCCTTCCGCGGCAAGAACGGCGCGGTCGTCGTGCTCGACCCACGCAGCGGCGAAGTGCTGGCGGCGGTGTCGGAGCCCGGCTACGACCCGAACATCTACCAGGGCGTCCTCTCCGAAGAGAAATACCGCTCGCTCATCGCCAACCCGTTCAAGCCGTTCCTCGACAAGACGACGGGTGGCACGTTCATGCCGGGCTCGACCTACAAGGTCGTGACCGCGATCGCGGGGCTCGAGGAAGGCATCATCACCCCGAACTCGACGTACTATTGTCCAGGGTATTTCCAGGTCGGCAACCAGACGTTCCACTGCTGGGAGCACTCCGGTCACGGCACGGTGAACCTGAAACGCGCGCTGATGAAGTCGTGCGACGTCTTCTTCTACAACCTCGGCATGGAGCTCGGCGTCGACCGCATCGCCAAGTGGGCGGGTGAGCTCGGTTTAGGCCAGAAAACAGGTCTATTGCTGAACTTCGAGCAGGCCGGACTGATCCCGACCTCGGCCTGGAAGAAACTCACCTACCGGATGCCCTGGAGCACCGGCGAGACGCCGAGCGTCGCGATCGGCCAGGGTGCCGACCAGCTGACGCCGATTCAAATGGCGAATCTCTATGCGACCATCGGCAACGGCGGACAGGTCTGGCGTCCCTACGTCGTCCGCCGGGTCGTCAATCCGATGGGCGAAACGATGATGATGCAGGAGCCCGAGCTCGTGCGCCGCATCGACAAGATCAAGCAATCGACATTCGCCGCAGTCAAGGAAGGTCTGATGGCAGTCGTCATGGACAAAGAAGGCACGGGCAAGGGCGCGCAGGTCGAAGGTCATACCGTCGCGGGCAAGACGGGGTCGGCCCAGGTCGTCAGCCTTTCCAAGAACACCGGCAAGCAGCAGGGCGACGTCTCGATCGCTTGGCGCGAGCATGCGATGTTCGCCTCGTTCTCTCCGGTCGAAAATCCCGAAATCGCGGTCGCCGTCATCAGCGAACACGACAAGCAGGCGGGCGGCGGCAAGCAGGCGGCGCCGGTCGCTGGCAAGATCATCAAGGCGTACTGGGAGCTCAAGGCCAAACGCCAACAGGCCATCAGCCAGGCGCCGAAGCCGAAGCAGCCGCAGAAGCCTGCCGACATCGTGCAATAGATGGCGCCGTTCGACGAGGGCGAGCTTTACCGGTGGGTCGAGCACCAGGCCGCGATGGGCGAGCGCCGACCGGGCAGTCCCGCGGGCAAGCTCAACGAAGACTTCCTCGAAGGCCGGTTGCGCGCCTTCGGTCTCGCCAACGTCCGCCGCGAGGCAGTGCCGGTCTCGCACTGGACCTGCGACGAAGCGTCGCTCAGGATCTCTGGTCGCGCGTTTCCAGTGTTCGGCATTCCGCACACGTGCTTCACGCCGCGGGACGGGCTCGAGGCCGAGCTGGTGCACGCGGCGCCCGGGCTCTTCCGCGCTCCTGCGGCGTGGCGCGGGAAGATCGTGGTCGCGGAGATCGGATTTCCGCCGCTGGATCCTGCCGCGCTCGTGCGCCTTGCCATGGGTGTGCACGATCCCGACAAAGACCTGCTCGAAGGGCCGCGGCCGGCCACCTGGATCCGGCTCGGGTGGCACTTCTACCGATGGGCCGCGCTGGCGGGCGCCGCCGGTTTCGTCGGCATATTGAAAGACCAGCCGGGCGGCACCTGCCGCATGTACGCGCCGTACGGCTTCAAAGAAAAAGACATCCTCGACAAGCCGGTACCGGGGGTATGGGCCCGGCGCGATGACGGCGAGGCGCTGCTGCGGCTCGCCAAAGACGGGGCGGCGGGCCGTCTCACCCTCACGGGAAAGGCCGAGGCCGCGAAGACGCACAACGTCGTCGGCGAGATCCCGGGAACGTCCAACGAAACGATCGTCCTCAGCACGCATCACGACTCGCCGTTCACCTCCCCCGTCGAGGACGGCACGGGCGTGGCGGTCGTGCTCGCCCTCGCCCGCCATCTGGCGGGACTAGGGAATCGGCGCCGGCGCATCGTCGTGCTGTTCTCCGCCGGACATTTTTACGGCTCGATCGGCACGCGGTCGTTCATCGCCAAACACGCGGACGTCGTCTCCCGTACCGTCATCGAAATCTCGATCGAACACATCGCGCTCGAGGCCCGCGAAAACGCCGCGGGAAAGCTCGAGTGCACCGGCAAGCCCGAACCCGCAGGGATCTTCATCCCGTTCAGCCGCAAGGTCCGGGACCTCGTCGCGCGGGGCCTGGTCGAGCACGGCATGGGACGGGCCCTGCTGCTGCCCTCCGAGGGTCCTCTCGGCGGCTACCCCCCGACCGACGGAGGCGATTGGTATGAAGCAGGCGTGCCGGTCATCAACTTCATCAGCAATCCGGTCTATCTTTTGACGGACGACGACGCGTTGCAGTGGGTCGACAAACCGCGGTTGGCCGTTGCCGCGCGCTTCTTCGCGGCACTGATCGCGCAACTGGACGAAGTCCCTTCGCGCACGATCTCGCAGCTAGATTTTCCGGTGCGACGGCTGGCGATGAAAGTCCTGAAACGAATCACCCGCGCCAAAAGCACGGCGTTCGGCACGAGGCCCTTGCATTGATTTCCCGGTTCTTGCCAAGGCTTCATGTCGTTCTTGGTAAAGTGCCCGGATGAGCACCTCGCCCCTCTTCACGATCGGCGCCCTCGGCGACTCGATCTCCATAGCCTTCAACGCGGAAAAGTCCGGAGCCAACGCCGAGCACAGCTGGGCCTCCGGCAACGTCGACGCGACGCGCGGGGCTAGCCATTTCCGACGTCTGCAGCGGCTTTTCCCGGCTTTGGACGTCCGCGCCGTCAACACCGCGTTCAACGGCGCCCGTGCCACCGACCTCAAAGCTCAGGTCGACCGGCTGCTAGTTACGCCGCCCGATTACGTCACGTGCCTCATCGGGGCGAACGATTTGCCTCGCTGGCTCGCCGGCGAATACGGCTACCTCCTAGACACCTTCGTGAAGGACGTCCGTGCGGCGGTCAAACGCCTGATCGCAGCCAACCCGCGCGTCATGATCCTGCTCGCCGCGATTCCCGATCAATCCCGCGTCGTGCACTTGCTGGCCGCGAGCGGCATCGGCGGCGCCGCCGCACCGTACCTTGCGGCGCTAGCGGAAAGCCCGCAGCTGAAAGTCATCACGAAAGCCTACAAAGAGCGCTGGGCCCGGACGAACGCGGCGCTGGAAGAGGTCGCGGTCGCCCACCCGGCCAACGTCCGCTTCGTCCCGGCAACCGCCGCGGCGACGTTCACGGGCGAGCACCTGTCGCCGCTCGATTCCTACCATCCGAGCGTCGCGGGCCAGCGCCTGCTCGCCGACATCACGTGGAATTCCGGCTTCTTTCCGAGCTGAGACTTGCTAGACATTTACCTTTTTGATATCCCTTTCCGCAACCAACGGAGGATACCAATGAAAACGATCCGTGAGCTCCTCGGACCCCTGGCGAAAGACCAAACCGGCGAGCTGCTCGCCGCCCACTCTTACGGTGGCCTGACCAAGGCTCAAATCGACGGCCTGGCGAAGAAAGACATCCAGACCTACACCGGCAAGGTGCGCGACGTCGTCCGCACCGGCGACCAGCTGCTGATCGTCCACTCCGACCGGTTGACCGCGTTCGACAAGCTAATCGCCAACGTTCCTTACAAAGGAACGATCTTGACCGCGATCTCCGAATATTGGCTCGAGGAAGCGAAAAAAGTCGTCCCGACCCACCTGATCAGCCGCCCGCACGAGCGCGTGCTGAAAACCGAGCGCGCCGACCCGTTCAAAGTGGAAGTCATCGTCCGCGGCTACCTCGCCGGCTCGATGGCCCGCGCCTACGGCAAGGGCGAACGCGAGTTTTGCGGAGAAAAACTCCCCGAAGGTCTGAAGAATTACGGAGTGCTGCCGAAAAACATCATCACGCCGACGACCAAAGCGGCGGCTTTCGAGCACGACGAGGACACGACCCCGGGCGACCTGATCCAAAAAGGCGTCGTCACCAAGGCGGAGTGGGACGACCTCAGCACGATGTCGCTGAAGCTCTTCGCGCACGGCCAGAAAGTCTGCAAAGAGAAGGGCTGGATCCTCGTCGACACCAAGTACGAGCTAGGCCGCACCACCGACGGCAAGATCAAGATCATCGACGAAATCCACACGCCCGACTCCAGCCGCTTCTGGCTCTCGGCGACTTACGACCAGCGCATCGCCAAAGGCGAAGCCCCGGACATGGAAGACAAGGAAATCGTCCGTCGCTATCTCCTGGACCAGGGATTCAGCGGCACCGGCCCCGTGCCGAAAGTCCCCGCGGCCCAGCTCATCGCGTTGGCCGAGGTTTATCTGAACGTCGCGGAGAAGCTGACCGGAAAACCCCTGATGACTGCGGGTCCCAGCCAGACCATCGACATCGAGCGCCTCAAGTAGGCGAGACGTGAGAATTTCGGACTGCTAGTCCCGCAAAACCACTAGCAAATCCTCACTGGCTAATCCTGCCCCGGCAGCCGCCGAACTGGCTCTTGTCAGGAATGCGGCATGTTTGGCCGCCTGGAGGATGCCATGGAAATGCCAGGTCTGCGTGAAGCGATCCTATTCGTCGCCCGCGGTTCCATTCGCCCCGCGCTCCGCCAGGAAATCAAGGCGGTGGGAGCGACCGAAATCATGACGCCGGAGACGGCGGACGCCTGCATCGAAGCGCTGCAGCGTCACTCGCGTGCCTTGCTGGTGCTCGACACCGAGCACGGCTCCCAGACGCTGAATAAGATTCTGCGCGCCGCGCAGGGAACCTGCAACGTCGACACCCGCCCGATTTTCCTGATCGCCCAGGAAATGAGCCTGCCGGTCGTCGCGATGGGGACGGAGTACAACATCTCTCGCCTCCACACCGGCGAGATCTCGCGCGGCGCCATGCAGCAGAACCTCGAAGCCGTAGCGGCCCAGGAAGCCGACGACCAAGGGTTGCGGTCGGCGCTGCTCCGGGTCGCCAACTGCCGAAGCCGCGGCGACTGGGAGCGCGCCGGCACGATCCTGACCGAGATGAACCAGCGCTTTCCGGACGACCGCCGGGTCATCTGCGAGCTGGTCGAACACCACATCCACGAAGAGCAATGGGCCGAGGCTCGCGCCATGCTCGAAATGGCCAATGTGCTCGACCAGGACAACCTGCGCATCCAGCATCTGAGGGCCCGCTGCCTGATGAAGGAAGGCAACTTCGCGGAGGCCGAGGCGATCCTCGCCCAGGCCCAGCTGATCAATCCGTACCACGTCGACCGCCTGATCGATCTCGGCAAAGCGCTGATGAGCCTCGACCGCACGCGGGAAGCGCTGGCCCAGTTCGAGGCGGCTCTCTCTCTCGACGAGCACAACGTCGACGCGCGGCAAGGGCAGGCTTCGTGCAAACTCCTCGCCGGCGACGTCAACGACGTGCTGACTCTGATGCGCCAGCTTTCCGGGCCGCGCGAGCTCGCGGCCGTCTTCAACAACGCCGCCGTGCTGGCGATCCGGCACGGCCGGTTCGAGCAGGGCATCTCGCTCTACCGCACGGCGATCGGTGCCCTGGGCCCGAAGCACCGCATGGTGGCTCGCCTACTCTACAACCTGGGCATCGCCTGCCACAAGCAGGGGCGAACGGACGAAGCGATGGACTGCTTTGCGCAGGCCTTCGCCGCGGACCGCTGCTACGACAAGGCCCGGCAGAATGCGCTGGCCGCTGCGGCGAAGCTCGGGAGACGGCTGACGCTGCCGGGGCCGAGCGTGCAGGACGATTATTCGGACTTCGCGGATGGGACGGAAGAGAATCTGACGAAGTTCTAGGAAACGCGCCCCCGAGCAGGAGCCCGAGAGGGGACTAGTCGCGGAGTTTCTGCAGGCTATGAAGGGCTGTGCTCATAGGTAGCGCGGGGCTGAGCCTCGCTGCGAGTGGCTCACCGGCCTGCCGGATGGGTAGGTGCGGGACTTTGATCGATCGATCAAAGTGCCGGTGTGAGTTTGTGGTGATGCGGGACTAGAGTTGCGAGAGAAAGCTTGACGGGTTTTTCCTGGGCTATTGGAACGCGAGCGCGACAATGGAAAAACCACGCGCTGTCGGCGTCTAATGACGATCTGGAAACGCGCGTGGACCCCCGCACGCGAAAACGGCGCGACGGAGCGCGAACGGGCACCCAGCGTCGCTGAAATCGACGCGAAAAAACCCGTGGTAAAACTTCTCCGACTCAAGAGGAGGATCCCATGGGCGAGTTGAAAAACCTGACGGACAAAGACCTGGTCGAGTGGATTCTGCGGTTGGCGGATAGCGAAAGGGCCGGTCAGGTGGAGCTCCTGCGGTACTTGGGAGAACTGGCGGAGCGGAAGCTGTTCTTGGGTCTGGGCTACAGCTCGATGTGGGACTACTGCCGCCGAGCCTTGAAGTTTTCGGAGAGCATGAGCCAGCAACGCATTCTCGTCGCAAGAGCTGCGCGGCGTCATCCCGCGATTCTGGAAATGCTGGGCGACGGAAGGCTGACACTTTCAACGGCGGCCGATCTCGTTCCGGGTTTGGAGAGTCCCGCTGCTGAAAGTCTTCTTCAAACCGCCGCGGGAAAATCCCGGCGTGAGGTTCAGGCGCTCACCGGCGGCATTGGAAAAGTCATCGAGAGGGACGTGATCCGTCGGGTGGGAGCTGTCAAAGTGCTCCCCCTTGTCGAAGAAAAAACCTTCGATTCCAGCCTGAGTACGGATGCGAGTGCGGCGACTGCACCCGGTCGGGTCGAGCCCGCGCCGCGACTTCGTGTTGCCTTCACAGCTTCGTGTGAGGTCGTGGCGAAGTTGCAACGTCTTCAGGGCCTCCTGGGCGACGCCGCTTTGGAGGAAGTCGTGGAGAAAGCGGCTGATCTACTGCTGAAAAAGGTCGATCCTGCAATGAGGGCCGCTCGCCGCGAGGTCGCGAAAGCCGAGAAGACCACGGCAAAATCCGATAAAGCGTCTCCGAGCAAAGGGGCGTCGACCCTGCCGAAGCGCGTCCCCGCGGCCAAGACTCCTAAAAACACTCCGCCCCGCCGCCCTCCCGTCGCGTTGCGAGACGAGGTCCTCGTGGATGCAGGCCAACAGTGTGAGTACGTGGGTCCGGACCGCGTCCGTTGCACCGAAACCCGCTACCTGTCGATCGATCACGTCCGCCCCTACGCCCTCGGCGGCACATCGATCGATCAAAGGAACCTTCGGTGCCTCTGCCTCGCGCACAATATGCACCTTGGACGGATAACCTTTGGCGTGCGCCCCTCGGCAACGCGCCGTAGCGCGCGATAACCCCCGGGCCATCTGGGGGCGCGACGTCCCACTCGAAATCCGAAGGCCGCGCCCGTCGGCAACGCGCAGCGTGCAATGACCCCCTCCCCGGCCCCTTGCCGCGAAACGACCCACTCGGCTGGCCGTAGGCCGCGCAGAGCGAGGCCCTGTATCGCGCGGGCTTTGGGCCAGCCCTTCATAGCCTGCAGACACTTTGCCTCGCACCAGATCTGGGCTCACGCAGCTACCACTCCGTCCTCACTCCAACCCCCCATCGCCCAAACACAAAAAAAGCCCCGGGTTCCCCCGGGGCTTCTTTTCAAACGTTCGTCCAGCCGCTATTAGCGGACTTGACGGCAGTTCGTGATCTCGCAACGGCCGTGGTAGCGCTCGCAGAGGTCGAGAGCCGCGTCCTGGGCGTCGTTGTAGTCACGGCCTTGCGCCGTGTGACCCTGGCGATGCTCTTCCCAGCCTTCATCGACGGCCGTGCATTCCCAGGTTTGATGAGGATGGCCGCCGCCGCCGCCACCGCCGATGTCTTCACAGCGGTTGGACCAGGCGTCCCATTGACACCACGTTTGCGCGTTGCAGGAGCGCGGGTCGTTGTCCCAGCGCGGGCAGTAGGTCGTGCCGCCGCCGTGGCCGCCGCCGTGGCCGCCGCCGCCGCCCTGGTCCGCATCGACGCAGCCGTTGTAGCGGTAATCGAAGAAGCAGCTTTGATCGGCGTCGCAGGCCCGGGGGTTGCGGTCGTAGATCGAGCAGTCGTGACGCGAGCCGTGGTCGCGGGAAGAAGTCGACGAGTCGCCGTCG
>JAYVBB010000411.1:0-2851 GCA_043750715.1 Pseudomonadota bacterium
CCCCGATACCCAGGGCTTCGTCTTCGTCGCGGAAAAGGACCTGACTACCACGCCGTACATGACCGAGTGGAAGCTGAACGAGCTCTACGCGGACACCACCGGGCAACCGGGACTGCTGGGCAACTTCACGTTCACGCCTCTCGCCAAGTCGGAGCTCGAAGTCGGCATCGAGGAAGTGCAGGTTACCGAATGCGACGAGCCGGGTGGCTCCAACCCCAGCTATGTCCTGGTCCGCGCTGACGGCTCGAGGACGGCCATGGGCCTGGAGGAACGCTTCACCGTCGACCCCCAGGAAGCCGTGAAGCTCGTGGTGTCCCTGCCGAACCTGGCCAAATGCCACTCCATAGACGTCACGTTCGGGGTCCACATCCGCGCGCTTTGACCGACCTTTTCATGTCCCTCCCGGACCTGTTGCCAGCCCTGACATTAGGCCTTGAAGCCTTGGGGCCCAAGCCGTATAAGGCGGCTCGCTAAGCAACAACCGGGAGTTCATATCTTTATGATCCGCTCCGTCATCCTGTCCCTCAGCACGATGTTGGGCCTCGCTTCGACCGCTCACGCGGAAATGGCCTGGCCGACTTTCCGTAACGGTCCGACGAACAACGGCGCCGCGCCCATCGCGATCCGCACGGTCTCGGCCGCTGCCGGCCAGCGTCAGGTCCTGAAGTTCGCTTCCGGCGGCCTGATCTGGGGCACGGCAGTGATCGACGACGAGGGTACGATCTATTTCGGCTCCGCCGACAAGCGCGCCTACGCCATCACGGCTCAGGGCGAGAAACTCTGGGACTACCGGATCTTCGACCGCGCCGACGCGCTGATCGACTCGGCTCCGGCGCTCACCGCGTCCGGCAAGCTCGTGATCCCGGGCGGCGACGGCTTCGTGCACGCAGTCGACGCCAAGACGGGCCGCGGACTCTGGACGTTCAAAGCCGAAGGCGTCTCCGACGCCAACCACCAGCAAGGCGCGGTCGTCAATTCGTTCGAAGGCAACGTGCAGGCGGGCCCGAACGGCTTGATCTACGCCGGCTCGGACAACGGCATCATGTACGCAATCAAAGACGACGGCCAAAAAGCCTGGTCGTTCCAAACCGGTCTGATGATCTGGTCGACTCCGGCCTTCGCTCCCGACATGTCGTGGATGGCGTTCGGCTCCCTCGACGGCTACGTCTACTTCCTGAATCCTGATACGGGCGACAACATCGCTTCGTACAAAACGGGCGGCGACGTGAAAAGCTCGCCGGCCGTCACGGCCGACGGCAAGATCTACGTCGGCTCGTCCGACCAGTACGTGTACGGCCTGCACCTCACCGACGGCTGGTGGGCGAAGTCCGTGGTCAAAGACTGGGCCTTCAAGACCAAAGGCGAAGTCTATTCCTCCCCTGCCGTCTCGGGCGACACCCTCGTCATCGGCTCGCTCGACGGCACGGTTTACGGCCTCGACCGCCTCACCGGCGAGAAGCTCTGGATCTACGAAACCAACTCGCCCGTCGCCGCCTCGCCCGCCATCACGGCGGACGGCGTCGTCCTCTTCGGAGCCAAGAACGGCAAGCTTTACGCCCTCGACCTCGCGACCGGCGAGCGTATCTGGAGCTACAAAGCGACCGACGGCTACCTGAAGAGCAACCTCGACGCTTCCCCTGCCGTCAGCAAAGATGGCGTGATTTACGTCGGTTCCTACGGCGGCGTTCTCTACGGCATTCCGTTCGAATACTGCCTGGCGAATCGGACCGACGCGCGTTGCGCGTTCGGCGGCAAAGAAGACCGTCCGGATTTCGGCGGCCCTGTCGGCAACGATCAGGCGACGCTCCGCTTCGAGGACCGTGAAGGCTCGTTGCATTTGGATCCCTCCGCTCCTCTCGGCCTCGGCCAGATGCTCCGTCTGAAGCTCGTTGCGATCGAGCACGGCGACTACCTGCAGGAAGCCGCCGTCAGCCCGACGCACTTGCAAGTCAAGCTCACTCCCGGCGACGTCGAGCTCGAAGCGATGATCTCGTCCGACGGCAAATACCTCGACGTCTTCCCGAAGACGTTCTGGACGGCCGACGCCGACTACAAACTCGAAGTCACCGGCCGCTACTTCGTCAGCAACAGCTGGATCTGGGACCGCCTCCGCATGGTGGACCGTGGCTCGTTCGCGGCGAACGTCGCCTTCTCGACGCGGACTCCTGGCCTGGGCCAGCTGCCGGCGAGCCTGACCAACGGCGGCACCGCTCAATGGGGCGTGGCGTCGATGTACCTCTACCAACCGCAAGCGCTCGACACGTACATTCCCGCGGCCCTCGACGGCCAGGGCTTCATCATGACGGGCTTCGGCTACAATCAGACGACGGACAAGTTCCTGATGCTCGCGGCGCCGGCCTTCCCGCACGGCAACAACGGCGCGACGCCGATGGCCGAGCCCTCGAAGACGTTCGTCATGGAATCCGCCGCATCGGGCGGCTCGCTCAAAGGCACGGGCGCCTTCCGCATCGCGGCCATGGGTGGCGACATGCGCTTCGACCGCATCACGTTCGCGGGCGATCTCAGCCCCGGATCCCAACTGACCAACGGCGAATTCCTGGCCATGGCAAACTGCCTGACGCTCGGCGGCTCCGGCGGCAGCTACCAGTTCCCGATCGGCATGATTCACACGATCTGCGACCCCTGGATGCGCCTGATCGGGGTCGGCCGCTTCGAGCAGGTCGCCGTCGCACCGCGCACGTTCCTGTCGGCCTCGCTTGCGAGCCTCGCCGAGACGACCGCAGGCCAGCTCCAGGTGACGCTCGCCAACAGCGGCGCGGGCGACGCCAGCGAACACCTGCTTTCCGTGGTCCGCTACGACGCCGCTCTGTCGCAGGCTTCCGCTCTCGGC
>JAYVBB010000412.1:0-1612 GCA_043750715.1 Pseudomonadota bacterium
CGTGCTGATCACCGTCGAAAGCCTCGAAGTCTCCCTCGAAGGCGAAACCTGGGTCGCCATTCCCTTGAGCGTCGCGACAGAAGTCGACTTGCTCCAATACCAAGGCGGCGACTCCCTGCCGCTCGCAAGCCTCCCCGCTTTGCCGGTCGGAACGTATAAGCAGACCCGCCTCAAGCTCAAGGAGGGGGTCGCTTCCCGGCTGGTGATGGACGACGGCACCGAGCACGAGCTGACGATTCCTAGCGCCGAACAGACCGGAATCAAGATCGTCACGCCCTTCACCCACGAAGTGGGCAAGGAGCTCAAGTTGACGATCGACTTCGACCTGCGCAAGTCCATCAAGAAAACCGGACCCGCGGAAGGCAAGGGCAACGGCAACGGCGGCGGCAACGCAAAATACATGATGAAACCCGTTCTTCGCTTGGTGCGGGACGATGGCACCGGGACCATCAAAGGCACGACGGCGACCGGCGAAGTGGTCTGCGCCTACCCGGCAGGCACGACGAAGGACGCCAGCAACGAGTGCGACACGTCCGAGAACTCCGCGAAGGTCAAAGACGGCGCGTTCAAGATCGCCTTCGTCCCTGCGGGAATTTACGATCTTCGGATCTTTGCCGCAGACGGCACCACCGAAGACCTGGAAGGACTCACGGTCGAGTCGGGCTCCATTACGGAAGCCGTCGCAAAGTAAGACCTGCAAGACTCAATCCCGCGAGATGCCGACCAGCGCACTCGCGGGATCGATCGAGGCGGAGCTTCGGAGACGTCATTTCATCCACCGGTCGATGCGAGCCACCAGGATGAATGCGCATCATTGGCAAAAAGCTTGGATGAAAGCTTCCGCCGGCACCTCCGTCCCGTCCTGCAGCTTGATGGCGCCACCGTTCGCCGCCAGGAAGGTGCCTACCGGGCCCCGCATCGTCGAAAAATGAATGGCCGACGAACCCGTTTCGATGAAGCGCGGGAAAACGGCGTTGTAAATGTAAACTTTGCCGTCCGGATCGCCCAAGCCCTTGGCTCGCCAGATGCCGCAAGACAGTTGCTTCATCGTCAGCAAGGCGCGCATTTCCAGGAGGTTCGCTTTCGGTTTGCCGAGCTCGGTCAGAGCCACCCTTCCGTAGACTAGCCCGTTGAACTTTCCCTCTTCGTCGTCGACGCCCCGGGGAGCGATCGACGCCGAGACGATGAATTCCACGGATGGCGGCGACGCTACGCTTTCGCGGACGTCGACGGTCCACAAGACATAGTCGATCGTTTTCTCCTGCGGCAACTGCCAGAGTTGACGAAAGAGCGCCGGGATGTCGATCTCCGACTCTTCACCAGGCGCCGTCGCCCCCGGCGCGAGCGTCGAAAGCATCAACTTATGGTAGCCGTTGCCGCGACTGCCCTCCGACGCGTCCGGTTCGGCGAGTCGAGGGCTATTGAACAGTCGACCAAATCCCAAGACGATGCGACCGTCACTCAGCGGTGCGGCGGCGGCATCGACGTCTCCCCGGTGATGGAGCTTGGGCCGCGGCAAGGCCATGACATCGGCGTCCAAATCTGGCGTCGAGACCGGGACGGCGGACCCGTTCACCATGTGAAACACTTTCGTCAGGGAGTCACTCGACCC
>JAYVBB010000413.1:0-4993 GCA_043750715.1 Pseudomonadota bacterium
AACGCCTGACGCGCGCCATTTGGCGAGGCTGGGACTATGCCGCCGAGCACCCTGACCGCGCGCTGGAGATCGTGATGAAGCAGAATCCCCGCAAATCGCGCGCCCACCAGGAGCGCATGCTCAACACGTTCCTGAAGACGTTGACGCCCAAAGCCGCCCGCCCCGAGCAGTATGCCCGGACGCTGGCGACGATGCGCACGATGATCAGCGCCAACGTGTTCAAGAACCCCGAGCCCATCGCGGAACTCGTGAAAAAGATCGAGTCCGCCAAGTCGGTGCGCCTCTTTTCGGAGGACGTCCGCCCATGACGATCTTTCTTTGGCTCGCCGCATTGGGTGCCGGGGTCTTCGCGGGCCTCGGAGCCTATTTCAACGACGTCATGGTGCGCTATACCGGCATTCTCTGGGCGGCGCTGGTCACTCAGGGCGTCGCTGCGCTGCTGGCGGGCATCGTCGCAACCGCGACGCTTCGTAACTTCAAGACGGACGGCTTGCGCGCCGCGCCATGGTGGAGCTACCTCGGCGGCGTCCCCGCCGCCGTCACCATCTTTCTGGCAAACGTCACGACCAACAGCGAGATCGGGCTGTCGGGAACGCTGTCGTTGATGCTGCTCGGGCAGGTGACCTGCGGCCTGTTCACCGATCAATCCGGCTTGTTCTCCCTGCCCAAACGCCAACCCACGATGCTCGACTTCTTCGGTGTGCTGACGATCCTGACCGGTAGCGCCGTCATCATTTTCTTCGCAGGTTAACGGCATGTTCTCGATGATCCTCCTCGCGTATCTCAATGGCATCGCCGTCAGCATCGGGCGAGTCCTCGAGGCGCGTCTGGCGATGGTCCGCGGGCCGTTCGTGTCGTCGGCCGTCAGCCATCTGGCTGCGTTTACCGTGCTTTTGGCCCTCGTCGGCACCCTCGACGGCTTCAGCTACGTCGCCCTGCTTGCGGAAGTTCCGCGCTCGACCTACATCAGCGGGCTCTCCAGCGCAGCATTCGTCGTGCTGTCGAGCTGGGTCATTCCCCGAATCGGCGCGATGAAGGGCATTCTGCTGATCGTCGCGGGACAGATGCTTTGCGCGGCGTTGGTGGACGCGGCGATGGGCCGGGTCAAATCGCTCCCGATGGAGCTGCTCGGGATCGCCTTGATCGTCGCCGGCGTCAACATCCTTCACTACGCCGTGCGGAGGTCCGCATGAGCAACACCCCGTTCCGCTTCAAGATCAGTCATCTGATATTCATCTTCATCGTCGGCGCGTTTCTGCTGCCGTCGCTGATTCTTTCCGCTTTCGTTCTGAAGACGCAGACGGTCGAGCAGCGTCTGAAGGAGCTGGCCTCCGACCAGGTGGTGACGACCATCGCCGAGCAGGTACTCTCGGTCGAGACTGGACTCTACGCCGGCCTCGTCCGCTTCGCCTTCGACCATGCCCGGCGCGGCGCCGGCGTTTCGCTGGACGATCTGGGCAACGGCGAGCTGCTGGTGGCGGGTCAGAGAAAGGCCGACGGCAAGGTCGAGATCTTCTTCAACAAGGATCCCGACGCCCCCTACCTTGCGACGGACTCCGTGCTGGCGGCCCTGGGTCCGCTCGCGGACCAGGGAGCGACGGCACCCGGCGACCGGCTCTATCTGGGTGTCAAGACAGGCGTCTCGCCGGCCTATTTCCGAAAGTTCAACCTCATCTCGACGCCCTACGCGGGCGGCGTCCTGTTCGGCATCGTCGACAACATGGCTCTGTCCAATCAGCTGGCGACGGCACTCGAGCCCTTGGGCAACGGCGGCGAAGTCGCGGTGGTCTCGCCCGAAGGCGAGTTGATCTATGCCCCAGAACGAATCCGCTACCGGGTCGAGTCGCTGCAGTACGAAGCCCACACGCCCGCCAAGCTCGACCCGCGCCTGGCCGACGACTACTCGATCCGGACGACGACGATCACCAAGCACGCTCCCGGCACTTCGGTGCTGCATCTGACGGAAACGGTGACGGCGAACGTCGAGGTGACCCGCACCGTCCTCGTCATCATTTTCTCGATGGTCCTGAGCTTGATTCTCGGCGTCATCGCGGCGCAATCGATCCGCGGCAGTATCGCCATGCCGATCGAGCGCCTGTCGGACACGTTCCGGCGCACGGGCGTCGGCGAGCCCTCGGAGGAATCCTACAAGGAGCTGTTGGGCGGTCTGGCGACCGTCCGGGACGCCAAGACGAACGTCGCCGAGATCGCCGACCTCCTCCACGGCACGGCGGGGCTCGCCGAACGCCTGACGGAATACCAGACGAAGATGCTGGAAAACGCCAAATACCAGGCCGTGGGTCTCGCGACCCAGATGCTGGCGCACGACGTGAGAAAACCGTTTTCCAAATTGCGCATCGGGCTCAGCTCGCTGAAGGCCGCCAACTCCTGGGAAGCCACCCAAGCGGTCGCCGCCCGCCTGACCCACGAGGTCGAGCGCTCGCTCGTCTCGGTCCAGGGCATGCTCGAAGACATCATGGAAGCCAGCGCGCTCGTCGTGCCTTCGCTTGAAGTCGGCAGCCCGATCCAGCTGATCGACTCGTCGCTCCGGGAAACGGTGATGGTGAGCCAGGCGCACGGCATCACTTTCCGTTACGACATGCGCCACACCCGGGCGGTGCTCGTCGCGCCGCTGAAGGTCGCGCGCCTTCTTCACAACATCATCGACAACGCGCTGCACGCGACGTCGGAGTCGGGGCTGATCTGGATCGAGTCGAATGACGAGGTCGAGGAGAGCGGCCGGACCTTCGTCGAGTTCTGCATCGGCAACGCCGGATCCTTCATCGAGCCGGCGGACCGGGAAAACGTGTTCAAGGCGTTCTTCACCAAAGGCAAATCGCGCGGCACGGGTCTTGGGCTTCCCATTGCCCGCAAGATCGTCGAGGGCCACGGCGGCAGGATCTGGTGCTCGTCCAGTCACGACCGCGGCACCGAGTTCCACTTCACGCTCCAGGCCGCGGAAGGGCCCGAAACGCACGCCGTGAGCGATCTCCCCGAAACGAGCAACGCAGTGCTCCAGGATCAGCCGCGCCGGGAACGCCGGAGCAGCGTTAGGAACCGGGACTCCGACAAGCGCCTGGCCTCCGCGGCGGCGGAGGTGCTGGCGTCTTTCGCGCGCAAGGTCAAGGTCCTGATCGTCGATGACGACGCCAGCTACGGCAAGCAGATCCAGGAGCTGATGATGCGCAGCGACGTCGGCACCTCGCTCGACGTTTCGCTGGTGACGGATGGCTTCAAGGCCATTGCGGCGCGGGACGAGCACCGGGCCGACATCATCCTCTGCGACCTCGACTTCGGGCTGGACGACTATTCCGGGTTCGACCTGATCCGGGAGCTCAACCAGCTGACGCCGCGGCCGTTCCTCTGCGTCCACTCCAACCGCGTCCTGGCAAGCGACGCCCGGTCGGCCTATGACGCCGGAGCCGACATTTTCCTCAGGAAACCTCTGACCGACTCGTCGCTTTCCGACCTGTTCGGAGCCATGCGAGCCACTCAGAAGGCCAAGCTCCCGGCGAAGTCTTCCCTCTCGTCGTCCGTCCCGAAAGACGTCAGCATTGCCGTCATCGACGACGACCCGTTCGTCTGCGAGGCATGGATCGAAACACTGTCACCGATGGCCCACGTCCGCTCGTTCCTCTCGCCCGAGGCCTTCCTGTCGGTCTGGCACCGCCGCGAGGAGTGGGACAAGCCACTCGTCTGCATCATCACGGATTTCTACTTCGAGGAGACGTCCAACTTCGACGGCTACTCGTTGACGCTGGAGCTTTTGAAGAACGGCTGCTCCGTTCCGGTCGTCCTGTCTTCCGACGCCAAAATCGACGCGGAAATGGCAAAGACCTTCCGGGCCGTGATCCGGAAGGTCCCCTTGTCGCTCATGTCGCTCCTGGAGCAGGCCGGCAAGTCGGCCTGACTTGGGGCTAGTTCAGGGCGTTCTCGAGATTGGCCTGCGCGTAGTCGTCCTGGTTCGACGAATCCTTCGCGGTGATCCACGAGATGACGCCATTGGGGCCGAGCGGCGCTAGTTAGTTTTCTGGCGCGTTCCGCGCCAGAAAACTATCCTGAGCGCAGCGAAGGATCTCGGTGCGCGACCCCTAGTGTTCGTTCGCGCTCGGCATTTACCGGGATATTGCCGCGCCGGATGTTTGGCTGGCCCGATCAATGGCTCGGAGGGATCGAGGTGTTATCATCGAGATCCTTCGCGCCGCTCAGGATAGTTTCTGGCGCGTTCCGCGCCAGAAACTAGTTACAGATGTAACGCGGGCGCTCGAGGTGCGTGGGCGTGCAGTAGCTGAGCCACTCCCCATTCTTGTAATGCGCGTACCCGAAATACCAGCGCACGACGTCGTCCGGTCCGCTCAAAGGAACCTGGTCGGGCATTTCGCCCGGCTCGACGCCGTTCAGGCTGAAGCACCAGCCGTAAGCCCGCATCTCGACGTTGCTGATCACCTCGATGGCGGCATTGCCCGATACCGTGTCCCGGATCGAGACGATGCCCGAGGCGTCGCCGCGAAACGGAATGGCGTTCGCTGCGAGCGCGTCCACGGTCGCCTGGCCGACGGTCACATCTGGCCCTGCCGTTACCCCGGTATCGAGCCAAGGCCGATCCGCACAGGGATCCTGGACGAACAGACGGGCGGCGACGACCAAGGCGGGAAAAAGCATAGCGCTCCTTTTAAGCACTCGCCTTACCACGACCGGCCGGGACCGCCCAGCGTAAACGCCGACTCCTTGCCGAAAGGTTCTACACCCGATGTTCCTCTAGCGAAGAAACCAGAAACTCCTTAAAATCGAAGCCATGCGAATCTTTGGATTGATTGCTTGGATGCTCGGATCCAGCTCCGTGGTCGCGGCTTGTTCATCGTCGAGCTTCTCCAGCTCCCACAAGAAGTCACCGGCGAACAATCCGAGCCGGCGCCGGAGGAAGACCCCGTCACTCCGAGCAAGCGGGCGGCAACCCTTGAACCCATTTGCTTTGGTCGACCCGTGAAGGGGA
>JAYVBB010000414.1:0-6625 GCA_043750715.1 Pseudomonadota bacterium
GTCATCCACGACGATCGCATCTACAAGACGATCGGCCGCCTCAGGAAACTGCTGGGCGACGATCAGGTCGCACCGAAGTTCTTGACTCAGGTCGGCCGCAATTACGTGTTAAACCATTCGGTCGGGGGGCCGGATTCAACGGGAGAATCATGATGATCAGGAGCACTCTTCTCACCTTGGCCGTTCTTCTCGGCGCGGCAGCCCTCCCCTTCGATTCGGCGAAAGCCGGCGGAGGCGAAGATTTCCCGTTCTTCTGCATGCTGGGCAACGAACCCAGCCTCGACTCCTTCAAAGTCGTGGCCGACGACCGCTCGAGCAGCGGCTACATGGTGATGCTGATCCGCAACGGCTACAACGACGGCTACTTCCCGGTGAACGTCGACGAGACGGAAGACGGCAAGTACTGGCAGATCTACGGCATCCAGTATCGCTACACGATCCTCAACGACCGCCACATCCTTGCTTTCATCAACAAGGAAACCGGCGAGTGGTCGCATGAAGACGTGAAGCTCAGTCTCCGCGGCGGCAACGGCCGCGACTGGAGCCTGAAGCCGATGCACTGCGGCGTCACCGCTCCGTGAGGACGGCGCCCTGCCTCAAAATTGAGCGCAACGCCTTGTCCGAATTTGTCCCTTCAAAGGTTTTACCGACTCGCGCAAACTCATTCTTGGACTGAGGACGCGCCGAGTCTCCCCCCCAGAAGCGGCATGAAGTCAGTCGAAATACCCTGGAGCCCTCAACGGCTCCAGGGTTTTTGCTTTTGACTTATCAGCCCTCCCGGCTCTACGCTGAATCAAGTCTAATCGGGGGGAATCATATGAGAACCTGGTCGCTTTGCACGATCTTGGCGGGCGCTTGCGCGCTCGCCGGCGTAGCCTGCCAACCGAGCTCGCCATCGCGGCCCTTCGCCCAGTCGGAAGTAAGTGACGTGGCGTACGTGCGCCTGCCTGCTCATTTTCTTACCAAGGACTTCCTCGACGCGACAGGCTTCAACCGCGACCACGTCCGGGACGACGTCTTCGCCTTCGGCTATCTCCAAAGAGACAAACTTGAATCCCTGCCGCTCGACGTCTTCCGCGAAGTCGTCGAGCTCGACGCGAAGGCGTGGTCGCATCATTCGTTCGATCCGAAGTCGCTCGAGCTCCGCAGCGAAGCCGAAGCCGACACCTTGGACTTCTTCGAGGACTACCACTACTACGACGCGCTCACCGCCGAGCTGCAACGCATCGCGGAGGCGCACCCCGACGTCGCGCGCCTCGAATCCATCGGAAAAAGCGCACAAAACCGCGAGCTCTGGGTGCTGAAGCTTTCCGATTCGGTCGAGACGGACGAAGACGAGCCGAACCTGCTCTACATCGCCAACATGCACGGCGACGAAGTGGTCGGCCGCGAGCTGATGATCTACCTCGCGCGTCAGCTCGCGGACGGCTACGGCACCGATCAGCGCGCGACCAAGCTGCTGCAAGGCGCGCAAGTTTGGATCATGCCTTCCATGAATCCGGACGGCTTCGAACTCGGCCAGCGCTACAACGCGCGCGGCGTCGACTTGAACCGCGACTTTCCGGACTTCAGCTCGGATCCGACCGACACGCCGGCGGGACGGGCGCCGGAGACGGCCGCGGTGATGGCGTTCCATCAACGCCACCACTTCGAGATGGCGCTCAACTACCACGGCGGCGAAGTGATCTTCAACGTGCCGTGGGACACCAAGGCGAACGGCAACGCCCAGCAGCGCTTCGGCGACGACGCGCTGATGCAGCTGGCGGGCCACGCTTACGCCGACCAGAATCCGGCGATGCGCACCAACAGCGGCGGCTCGTTCGAACGCGGCGTCACCTACGGTTACGAATGGTACGAAGTCGACGGCGGCATGCAGGACTGGTCGGTTTACTATCGCAACGCGATTCACGCCACGGTCGAGCTCTCGCACACGAAATGGCCGAACGCCTCGCAGCTGGCCGGCATGTGGAACGAAAACAAAGAGGCGATGCTCAAATATCTGGAGCAGGGTCTTTTCGGCGTGCACCTGAAAATCGTCGGCGAGGGCGGCCAAGTCGTCCCGTCGGCGACGGTGCGCGTGGCATCGCTCGCCCGCGACGTGCAGTACCCGTCGGGCTACGTGCACCGCCCGGCGATGGCCGGCGCGCAGACCGTCCGCATTTCCGCGCCGGGCCTGCAGACCAAGGAAATCCAGGCGACTCCGTGGGTTTTCGACGGCGTGAACTACCAAACCGTGGCGCTTTCCCGCTGACGGAACCCGCTTCATCCTCAGGCTAAAACGGCCTCTCTTACGCCTCCACCAAGGCACCTTTCTCAAAGAAAGGCGGCATTTCGCCGAAATGACAGGTGGAGGAACAGGATGATTTCGCCCACCAAAGCCTATGCTTGCCTCGTCCGGCTCGTCGCCGGACTGGTGCTCTGCGTCGCTTTGGGCGCCGTCCTCCCTCCCGCTCCCGAAGCGCACGGCGTCCCGGCGAAGAGCGCCGTCAAGCCTCCGGTCAAAAAGAAGAAAGCGCGCCGCGGCCTCAAGGCTCGCGGCAAGCGGCGCCCGACGGCGAAGAAGCTCGTCGAGCAGGAGCTCAAGGCCGAGGAAAGTTCCGTCAAACCCCGCTACGTCTTCATCGGTTTGGTCGGCCTGGCGCTCGTCGTCCTGATCTTCCGCCACCGCAAAGAGCAGCGCGACGAAGCCGCGCCCGAAAAAGATCTGAGCGGCGGCAACGCCCTGAGCCGGATGCTGCACGAGCCGCGCGCGGTGTTGCTTAGCCACAAGGCCAGCGTCGATCCCCTGACCGCGGAAGAGGCCAAAGCCGAAAATGACGCCGCGGCCAAGGAAATCGAACGCCTGACGACCGCGGACCTGAAACTCCGCATCGGCAACACGGACGCCAGCGGGCGCGTCGAGATGCGCCGGGGCGGCGGCGACAGCCTGCCGGGAGCATTTGCGTCCCATTTCGACGGCATGACCAACGAAACGATGCAGTGGACGGCACCCTTCCGGATTCCGGGTGTCACCCAAGGCAACGTCGGCGTCACGAACTTCCGCATCGTCGCCGTCCACGAGGACCGGAGGATCGGCTTTTTGCCGCCGTCGTTCAGCCGCGAAGTGCGCCGCCACCAGATGGCGCTGCCGACGATCACGCGGGTCGAGGAGACGGCGATCAAGCGTCCGCTCTTCCTCGCGGTCGGCGCCGCGACCTGCCTCTTCTATCCGATCGGCACGGCGTTCTCGTGCGTCGCGATCGGCTGCTACTTCGCGGTGCTGCGCCCGGTCCTCTGCGTGACGATCGGCGCCACCCAGCATCATCAACGTCGCTACTATCCGCTGGAGCGCGCCGACCTGAACGAGGCGCAGCGGATCCTTTCGCAACTGACCGGCCGGAGCGGAGAAGCCTCCGCAAGAGCTGGTGAAGACAAGAAAAAGGCGGGCTGATACGTGACCGTTTCCAACAAGCTCTTTCTCCTCCTCGTCGTCATGGCAACCTGCATGGGTTGCGATCAGGCGACGAAACGCCTCGCTGAGTTCGCGCTCAAGAACGTGCGCCCCGTGACGTTCCTCAACAACACGTTCCGCCTAGAGTACGCCGAAAATCCCGGCGCTTTCTTAGGGCTGGGAGCCTCCCTTCCCGACTGGCAGAGGTACGCCCTGCTGACGGTGATCTCGAGCCTGATCCTCGTCGCCCTCACCGCCTTCGTCTGCCTGAAGAAGGACCTCCGGCTGGCCGACATCGCGGGTTACGCGCTGATCCTGGCCGGCGGGATGAGCAACATGATCGACCGGATCCTGGCCGGCGTCGTCATCGACTTCATGAACATGGGTGTGGGCGGGATTCGCACTGGAATCTTCAACGTCGCGGACATGGCGATCATGGCCGGGCTCGGGCTGATCATTCTGTCGCATTTCCGGCCAGTCGGCGCCCCCAAAGAAGCCGTCGACATGCCTTTAAGCCATTGATATCTTTGACCGGCATGAACCTATCGCTGGGGCATCCATGGACACGCTGAAACTGCTTTCCGACATGCGCAACCAATCCGGCAAACGCCAGACGGAAGGTCTTGCCGACGGAGTTCTCCGCGAGTTTCTGCAGAGCGACCCGCGCCTCGGCATTGCGATCGAACGCGGCCAGGAGACGCGCGCCGAGTGGGTGAGTGCCTATCCGCAAATCGCCAAGCTTCCCGAGTCGGAGATGATCGACGCGCTGCAAGCCGGATTCGTCAACTTCTATCCCGCCGACCAACGAAACCCCTACGTTCCGGTCTCCGCCTTCGGTCCCTGGATCGTCACGTTCCACGGCGCCGTGCTGCACGACTCAGGCGGCTACGGCATGATCGGCTTCGGGCACGCCCCCCAATTCGTGATCGATGAAATGGCAAAGCACCAGGTGATGGCCAACATCATGACGGCCAGCTTCAGCCAGTACCGACTCAACGAGCTCCTACGCAAGGAAATCGGCCATACGCGCGGCAGCTGTCCTTACGCGCGCTTCATTTGCATGAACAGCGGCTCCGAAGCGGTGACGGTCGCCGCCCGCATCTCGGACATCAACGCCAAAAAACAGACGGATCCGGGAGCTCGCCACGCCGGCAAGCGGATCATGTACCTGACATGCAAGGGCGGCTTCCACGGCCGCACCGAGCAGCCCGCCCGCCTCTCCGATTCCTCGGCAAAAAACTACAAAGCCAACCTCGCGTCCTTCCGCAACCTGAACGTCAACCACACGGTGGATCCCAACGACCTGAACGGCCTGAAAGAGGCTTTCGCGTGGGCCCAGCGCGAGAACGTCTACTTCGAAAGCATGTTCATGGAGCCCGTGATGGGCGAAGGCGACCCGGGTCGCGGCATCACGCCCGAGTTCTATGCCTTGGCGAGGAAGCTCACGGCCGACAACGACACGCTGCTCGTCATGGACTCGATCCAGGCGGCGATCCGCGCCCACGGTTGCCTGTCGATCACCGACTATCCGGGCTTCAAGGATCTGCTGCCTCCCGACATGGAAACCTATTCCAAGGCAGTCAATGCCGGGCAGTACCCGCTCTCGATTCTCGCTCTGACCGAGAAAGCCGCGAACCTCTACGTGCGCGGAGTTTACGGCAACACCAAGACGACCAACCCGCGCGCCCTCGACGTCGCCTCGGCGGTGCTCGAGCGGGTGACGCCGGAGCTCCGGAAGAACATCAAAGACAAAGGCAAAGAGTTCCTCGACAAGTTCGAGGGGCTGAAGAAGGAATTTCCGGACGTCGTCCGCAAGGTGCAGGGCACCGGCCTCCTCTGCGCGATCGACATCTTCCCGGAAGCCTTCGAAGTCTGCGGCATCGGCCAACTCGAACAGTACCTGCGGACGAAGGGCATCGGCGTGATCCACGGGGGAGCGAACTCGCTGCGCTTCACGCCGCACTTCGAGATCAACTCCAAGGAAGTCGATCTCATCGTCGCCGAACTGCGGAACGCGTTCAAAGCCGGCCCGCGCAAGAAGAAGTGACCATCAGCCTTCGTCGGCCGCGGGCTCGTCGCCTTCGTAAGGCGAGAGGCCGTTCGGCTTGCCGAGGTTCGACATCACCAGCCCGAGCGCTTTGCGCAGGAACCCGATCTTCTTGATGGTCTTCCATTCGCTGCCGTCGCCCATCGTCGGGGCCGCGTTCGACAGCGTCATGGTTTCGAAGAAGTGTCCGGAAAGAACCAGCGGCGTGAGCTTCATGTCGTAGTGCTTGCGCTTGGGCCCGCGGCGGCAGCCCTTTTGCAGCTCGTCCAAGTGCAACTCGAAGCGCTGAAACTCTTCTTCGTAGGACGGAGCCAGCGTCTCGCGCGTGAACGCGGCGAACGACAGCCTCTCGTCGACGGCGGCGCAGGCGCCCGGATGGATAGCGCCCTCGGGATAGATTTGGCGATAAAGCTCTTCCGGGACGGTGAAGTCGATGTACGCCTGCAGGCCCCAGAACACGCGACGAGCCTTGTCCAGATCGTCGTTCGACACCACCGCGGGGAGGTTGCTCTTCGCGGCGACCTGATTGGCCAGCCGCAGGTACTTGATACCGACGAGCTCCGCGACCAAATCCTGCCCGGTCATCAGCAGAAAGGCCAGGTGCCGGACCTCGTTCAACCCCGTCTGCGGGTCACCGGTGCGCATGCCGGCCAGCAGGCGAAGTTTCACCCAAGCCGTCAAAGCGCGGTATTCGGGCGAGGGAAACCGCAGGGGATCCAACTCGGAATTCCGCGCCAGGGCGTCGCCAAGCGGGCTTTCGATGTCGAGCGTCCAGAACCGGAACTGCTGCAGCTCCTTCATCCAGGCGAAGTCGATGGTCGCCGGGTCGAGGTCCTGGGCGTGCTCCACCCACTCCTCGCTCCAGTCGTCGAGGCGGTCGGTGAGCTCGACTGGGAGGTCCAGGCCTCCGACGACGGGCGGAGCGCCGGTGGATTCTTCCGGAATGTTCCAGCTGAGCATCCGATTGAGCTGCATGCCGGCGTTGAGCGCCGAGGCTTCTAGCGCTTCGGCTTTGACGACTTCCTGGAAGAAGGGCTCGGCGCGGACGGCCGCGAGATCCTGAGCGACCTCGGTCACGAAGCGTTTGGCCTTTTCGTTGGCGAAGACCTCCGCTTCCTGGGTCTTCACGAATTGCCAGCCCATGAATA
>JAYVBB010000415.1:0-2704 GCA_043750715.1 Pseudomonadota bacterium
CTCAATGTCGCCCACCAGAATCGGCTCCTCGTCATTGCTCGCATTCACATAGGGCGACAGCAGTTGGTCAGCTTCAAACTGCAAATCAATCTGGCCGCCGCGGACGCCCGTTTTGACCTTGCCGATTTTTTCCACGACGTCCATGCCTTCCGTCACCTTACCGAACACGGCGTAGCCCTGATCGTCGGGACCCCGGTAGTTCAGGCGGTCGTTGTTCACGAGATTGATGAAGAACTGCGCCGTCGCGCTGTTCGGCTCCGGCGTGCGCGCCATCGCGAGCGTGCCCTTGTCGTTCTTCACGCCGTTCTTGCCTTCGTTGACGATCGACGCCTTGGTCGGCTTCTCGTTGAACTTGTCGCCTTCGGCGACGTAGCCGCCACCTTGGACCATGAAGCCGTCGATCACCCGGTGGAACACCGTGCCGTCGTAGAATTTGTCGTTCACGTAGCCGACGAAGTTCTTCACCGTGATCGGCGCGTTCTTGTCGTCGAGCTCGATCTTGATCGTACCTTGGGAGGTCTTGATCTCGACCAAGGTGTTGACGGCGGCGGGCGCGTCCTTCTTCGCGTCGGCGGCCGGGGCTTTCGTCGCGGCGGCCGGGGCTTTCGCGTCGGCGGGTTTGGTTTTCGCGTCTTCCGCGAGGGCGGGAGCGGCAAGGAACGAGGCCAGGGCAAATCCGAACAACAGGCGTTTCATCGTGACGAATCCTCCGAAAAGAAGAATGAAAAATCTAACCCGGCTAGCTCTTTTGGCCAAGCTTTGCCGAAAGCAAAGCTCCGAAGCTGCCGGTGCGACCGGTATCCGTGACTTTTGCCTCTTGGGCCTTGGCGACTTCCTTCTCCGCCGCCAGGTACTCGAGGTAGTTCTTTTGATCGACGTCGCCTTCTTCGACGCCTTCCAGCGTCAGCAGGACTTTGCGCAGGCCCTTGTCGAGCTGGACAATCTTGACGTCGAGTTCCTTGCCGGGCGTGCACGGCTGCTTGTAGGCTTCGCCGAACTTGCGTTTGATCACGGCCATCGGCAGCAGTCCCGAGAGGCCGGGGGCGAGCTCGACGAGCGCGCCGAAGGGCTTCAGCTTCTCGACCACGGCTTTGAACGAGCGGCCGGCAGGGTATTTCGTTTCAGCCTCAAACCACGGGTCTTCCTCGACGTTCTTCATCGAGAGCGAGATGCGGCGGCTGTTGGTGTCGATGTCCTTGACGGTGACTGTGACGCGGTCGCCTTGCTTGACGATGTCGGACGGATGGTGAACGCGCTTCATCCACGACATTTCGGAGACGTGGAGCAGGCCTTCGATGCCCGGCGCGATCTCGATGAAGGCGCCGAACGGCATCAGGTTGGTCACCTTTCCGGTATAGGATTTGCCGCCTTCGACGTGCTTGTTGATTTCATCCCAAGGGTCGGTGGCGGTCGCTTTCATCGACAGCGAGATCTTGGGCTTGCCGCCTTCGGTCTCGATCTTCAGCACTTTGACGCGGACCTTGTCGCCCTTGTGGACGACGTCGGAAGCCTTGACGACGCGGGCATGCCCGAGCTGCGAGACGTGAACCAGTCCGTCGACGCCACCGATGTCGACGAAAGCTCCGAAGTCGCGGACTTCGGTGACGACGCCGTCGAGAACGGTGTCGGGCTTGAGCGTCGTCATCAGCTGCTTCAGCCGTTCTTCGGCTTGGGCGCGCAGGAGCACCGCGCGGTTCAGGACGACGTTGCGACCGCCCTCCTCGAACTTGTCGATCTGGAACTCGTATTCCTGGCCGATGTGGACCGTCGGGTCCTCGACGAAGCGGATGTCGAGCTGGGACACGGGGCAGAAGGCGGGCTTGCCGAGGATGGTGACTTCGAAGCCGCCTTTGACGACTTTGGCGACCTTGCCGCGGACGGGCGTCTTTCTGTTGAACGCGTTCTCGAGATCGCCGGCCGATTTCAGCGCCGCGCTCATTTTGGTCGAGAGCAGGATCTCGCCGCCCTTTTTGGAAATGACGAAGAGCTCGAGCGTGTCGCCGAGCTTGACCGTGAGCTTGCCTTCCGCGTCGAGCAGATCGATCTTCTCCACGATCGCCGACGCCTTGCTGCCGCCGAGGTCGATCAGGATGTCGGTGCCGGTCCCTTGCGGGATCATGGCGACGGTGCCTTTCACCTTCTCTCCGACGAGAAACCGGACGTCCCGCTCGGGTTCCTTCTCGAGCAGGTTGGCGAACTCGCCACCGTCGTCTTCGCGCTCCTTCGTCTGGCCGAAGTCTTTGTCGTCGTCTTCCCATTGCACGTCAGGAAATTTGCCCGGGCCGCTCATGATTCTCGTATCCTTTGCTTGGCGTGAACCCTGGTTTTTAGCATGCCGAAGCCCGAAAGTCCCTTGGCATTACCTCGCGAAAGGGGGATGATGACGGGGGGAGGAAATCGGCCATGTGCATCATCTGCTTGGAATTTCAGCGCAGCAAGGACCTGGGCGACGCGCGCCGCATGCTGGCCGCCGCCCGTAGGGAACCCACCGCCATCGACCAGCGTCACCTCGACGAGGTCGAGGTGACGCTCGAGAAGGCCAAGCAGGCCGAGGGCTCCGGGAGTACCCCTTGAACAAGGACGAGTTGAAGCAGCGTCAGAAGGAAAAGCGGCGCGAGCTCTACTTGAAGATGAAAGAACGCACGGCCCCCGCAAGGAAGGCCGCTTAGGAGCGGCAGAAAGCCGCCTTCAAGGTCCGCCAGGC
>JAYVBB010000416.1:0-4896 GCA_043750715.1 Pseudomonadota bacterium
CCGCGCTTCAATTCCTGCGTCGGGGTGGGGTCGTAGAAGACGTGATCATAAGGTTTGATCATCTTCAGGTTGGTGCCCGCCATCTGGACGGACCCGTCGGGCGCGGCGACGGCGTTGAGGGAGAGGAAGCCCTGCTTCAGGCCGCACGAGACGTTTTCCTGCCGGCCTCGCCGGCACCGTCCGAGGTCGTTTTGCAGGACGCAAGGAGCAGCAGGGCTAAGCCAAGGGCCAAGCGATTCATCGGGACCTCGAAGTGGCGGTAAATTCAGAGAAATTCTAGCACGAAAGGGCGGGGGTCAGGCACTGCCGTTCTACCCGTTTCCCCTCGCCGGATTAGTCGTCTAGAATGAGTCCTACAACCTCGGTCATTCATTAGTAGGAACCTCCTATGATGCGTCGCTCCGCCTTGCTCGCGTTTATTGTCGTTTCAATCACGATGGTCCAGTGCAAGACCCCCGGCGGCGATGGCGGCAGCGAGTCGGTGTCGTCGATCAAAGCGGCGGGCGACGGCGGCGGCGGCGCCAAAGCGAACGTCGGCACGCTCCCGGCAATTGAGGGCGTCGACGAGGCCGCCAACACGGCGGCCGCATTCGCGGCATTGAAGAGCTCCGGTCTCACGGAAGCGAACCGTACGAAGTACGCCTCGCGCATCGGTCACTACCTCACGTTTCTCGGCCAGGACATGGGCACTGCCGCAGGCAAAAAAGTGCTGAGCCGGCTGCTCAGCGGCTCGACCCAGTTCATCCTTTGCGACGACTTCAACGACTGGGAGTGCCTCGAGCAAAAGCCGTTGATCACGCCCCGCTCCGATTACCGCCAGGACACGGCCGACGACCTCGGCACGCCGGTCGACGTCAGCCAGCCGTTCAAAATGGAGTACTGGTTCACCAACCAGTTCGACGTCGACCCCGCGCAGGCTGACGCGTCGAAGATGCTGGCGCTCCACCTGGCAGACAAGATCAACAAGGAAGCCAAAGTGGGCATGTCGGCTGCCCTTTACGGCATCGACGACATCAAGAAAAGCATGAAGCCCGTCTATGACGCGATCGTCAGCAAAGCCAACAGTGGCGTCGACGTCCGCGCCGTCATGGACACCAATGGAGTGAGCAAGCTCGCTCCCAAACAGCCCCTGATTCTCGCCTTCAACAAGCCGGCCGGATCGAAGCCTTGGATCTTCGACGAAGTCCAGACGCCCCGGACGACGAACACCAACGTCGAAATGCAGTACAACGGCACGGTCGCGCTCATGGAGGCGTTGAACAAGGACGCCAAGAACGAAGACGAGTACCGCGCCCGCATCGAGTGGCCGAACCGCGGCATCATGCACAACAAGTTCATGGTGTTCGACCGCGGCAACGGCAAGTCGCTTTGGACGGGCACTTCGAACGTCACCGAGACGTGCATGGGCACCGAGCGCAACACCAACGTCGGCCTCTTCATCGACAGCACGCCGATTGCCGAGACCTATCAGACCGAGTTCGATGAAATGTACACGTACCAGAAAGACCCGGTCGTGGACGAAAAGCTCCTCAACGCCGCCGGCAAGCCCGGCGTCAAGCTCGGCCGGTTCCACACCAACAAGACCGCCAACACCAAGCGGTATTTCCGCTTCTCCAACAAGACGGAAGCCCGCGTCCACTTCGCTCCGACCGATGACGGCGAACACCGCTCGATTCTCCCCGCGCTGCTGTCCGCGCAGCCCGGTGACACCTTCCGCATCGCGATGTTCGGCGCCGGCGGCATCGAGCTTATTCGCGCCATGCAATACGCTGAGGCCCAAGGCGCCCTCGTCTGGGTCGTGCTTGACTGCGTGACCGGTACGCCTGTCCTCCGCCTCAAGACAGGCTCCTTGCTCGACGAGAACCCGTACGTCAAGAAGCCCGAAGGGCAGCTCCTGATCCGCCGCAGCACGTGGAGGAAGCTCAACCACCACAAGACGGCGACGGTCACCCGCAACACACCCCAAGGCGAGAAAGCCGACATGGCCATCATCGGCTCGCAGAACTGGTCGGTCACGGGCAACGACCAGAACGACGAGAACATGATTTCACTCCGCACCACCGGCGGCACCGAGCTGCAATTCGCCAAGGACTTCAACGACCATTTCGACAGTCGTCTTTGGGTTGCCTCCGAAAAGGGCGAGCTCGTGCCGAACACGCCTTACACCGAGCAGGGCAGCTGCAAAGGTGAGCGTGACGACGACGATCCGGACGCGGCAGCCGCGGCCGAAGAATAAAATGGGCTCAGTGCCCTAGGTAAGCCGCCTTGATCCGCGGGTCTTCCGCGAGCTGGCTCGCCTTGCCGTGGAGCACGACCTTGCCCGTTTCCAGGACGTACGCGTAGTGCGCCAGCTTCAGCGCCATGTTCGCGTTCTGCTCGACCAGCAGAATGGTCAAGCGTTCCTTTTCGTTGATTTCCTTGATCGTCCGGAAAATCTCCTGGACGAGGATCGGAGCGATGCCGAGGCTGGGCTCGTCGAGCATCAGGAGCTTGGGTTTGCTCATGAACGACCGGCCGATCGCCAGCATTTGCTGCTCGCCGCCCGACAGCGTGCCGGCGGCCTGCTTGATGCGCTCTTTCAGCCGCGGGAACAGCGTGAACACCTTCTCGAGGTCCCGCTTGATCTCGGGCTTGTCCTTGCGGATGTAAGCGCCGAGCTCCAGATTTTCTTTCACGGTCAGGCGCGGGAAGACCCGGCGCCCTTCCGGACACTGGCTGAGGCCCCGGCGCACGATGTTGTGCGAGCCTTCGCCGGCGATGTTCTTGCCCAGGAACTCGACGGAGCCCGCCGAGAGCTTGAGCAGTCCCGAGAGGGTCCGGAGCGTCGTCGACTTGCCGGCGCCGTTGGCTCCGATCAGCGTCACGATGTCGCCTTCCTTCACTTGGATCGACACGCCTTTCAAAGCGTGGATCGCGCCGTAGTGCACCTGGATGTCCTTGACGTCCAACATGCTCAGGCCTCGCCCAGGTAGGCTTTGATCACGGCGGGATTTTTCTGGATCTCGGCGGGAGTGCCGCGCGCGATTTCCTTGCCGTAGTCGAGGACGTAGATCTTTTCGCAGATTTTCATGACGAGGCTCATGTCGTGCTCGATCAGGAGGATCGTGACGCCGAACTCGTCGCGCACCCGGTGGATCAGGCGGTTCAGGGCCTGGGTTTCCTGCGGGTTCATGCCGGCGGCGGGTTCGTCGAGCAGTAGCAGCTTGGGGTTGGTCGCGAGCGCGCGCACGATCTCGAGCTTTCTCTGCTCGCCGTAAGGAAGACTCGCCGCTTCGTTGCGAAGTTTGCCTTCCAGTCCGAAGACGGTCAGCAGCTCGACGGCCCGGTCGCGGATCTTCGCCTCGGAATTCTTATAGGCCTTCGTCCGAAAGACGCCGCCCCAGAAGCCGTACTGGACTTCCCCGTGCAAGGCGATGCGAACGTTGTCGAGCACCGACAGCTGCTTGAACAGCCGGATGTTTTGAAACGTCCGGGCGACGCCGCGGCGGTTGATCGAGTGTGTCGGCATGCCGCAGATCTTCTCTCCGCAGAACGACACTGAACCGAAGGTCGGCTTGTAGACGCCGGTGATCATGTTGAAACAGGTCGTCTTGCCGGCGCCGTTCGGGCCGATCAAGCCGACGATTTCGCCTTCGCGGACGCAGATCTCGAAGTCGGCGACGGCTTTCAAGCCGCCGAAGTTGATGCCGAGGCCTTTGGTCGCAAGAAGCTCCGGTCGCTGCACCGCAGCCTGGCCCTGCCCGCCGAAGCCTTGCGAAGGAGGGTTCATGACAGCGCCTCCGTGCCTTTGGCCGTCGCGACTTTTTCCTGGGCCGCCGGTGCCTTGAAGTCCTTCAAGCCGTCGGGTTGCCACACGCGGCGGAAGATCCGGAAGTTCCAGAGCTCCTTCTTGCCCATGATGCCCTGGGGGCGGACCAGCACCATGACCAGCAGGATGACGGCAAAGAGCAGCATCTGGTACTGCTCCACGTTGAGCAGGCGGAGCACTTCGGGCATCAACGTCAGACCGATCGCGGCAATCGTGACGCCCGTGATCGAGCCCAGCCCGCCGAGCACCACCATGGTCAGGATCTTGATGCTTTGGTCGAACTCGAACCCCGATGGATTGAGGTAGGTCGCCGAAGCGGCGTAGAGAGCTCCGGCAAGCCCCGCCAACCCGGCGCCGACGACGAAGACGATCGTTTTGCAGCGAACGCGGTCGATCCCGACCGACTGGGCGGCGATCTCGTCTTCGCGGAGGCCCTGGATCATGCGTCCGACGTTGGAGAACTGCAGGCGGTAGTAGAACACGAGGCAGACGCCTACCATCAGCCAGATGAAGCCGCGCCCGGCGTAGGTCGGCGTGCTGATGCCGGTGGCGCCGCCGACGAAGTCGAAGTTGTACAGGAGGCTGACGATGATGATCGAAAAGCCGAGCGTCGCGATGGCGAGGTAGTCGCCAGCCAAACGCAGGCAGGAAAGCGCCAGGATCAGGCCGGCGAGCGCAGACGCGACGATGGCGGCGACGATGGCGGCGGCAAAAGTGACCGGCCAAGGGAGGCCGAAGGGATCATGAACGATGATGCCCGCGGCGACGTAAGAACCGACCGCCCAGAATCCGGCGTGGCCGATCGAAAACATGCCGGCCATGCCGTTGATCATGTTCAGACCGAGCGCCAGGATCACGTAGACGCCGATAAGACTCAGGGTCGAGTAGATGGTCGAGCCGAGGTCCAGGATGAACGTCATGCGTCGTTATACCTTCACGGCCGTCATGCGGCCGAGCAGACCCGTGGGCTTCTTCGCCAGCACGAGGATCAGGATCAAAAACGTGATCGCACCTTGGTAGGTGCTGGAGATGTAGCCAGCGACCAGGTTTTCAATGATGCCGATGGCCAGGCCGCCGATCATGGCGCC
>JAYVBB010000417.1:0-3462 GCA_043750715.1 Pseudomonadota bacterium
GCCGCCGCGACCGAAGATCAGCGCGTATGGGCCTTTGAGGATTTCGACCCGCTCGATGTTGTAGAGCCCGCGGTAATACTGGACATCGTCGCGGACGCCATCGAGGAAGAAGTCCGACGAGGTGTTCTGTCCGCGCAGGGTTATCTGGTCGCGGTTGCCCTCGCCCTGGCCGACCGTCGTGCCGGGCACATAGCGCAGCACCTCGGCGAGGCTGTGCAGCGCCTGGTCATCCAACCGCTCGCGGGTCACCACCTGGACGGTCTGCGGCACGTCGAGTAGCGGCGTGTCGGTCTTGAACGCCGTGATCGAATCCTGCGCGAGATAGCCTTCGTGGGTGCCGGTGACGACACAGATCCGCCAGCTCATGTTCACGTTCGACGATCTGGTCAAGATCGACGAACGCGGCATCCAGGAGCTCATCAAGAACGTCGTCAACGACAAGTGGAAGGTCGCGCTCAAGACGGCTTCCGAAGCGGTCAAGGAGCTGGTCTTCAAGAACATGTCGGAGCGCGCGGCGAAGATGCTCAGGGAAGACATGGAAGCCATGGCGGCGGTCAAGCTCTCGGACGTCGAGGCGGTGCAGTTCGAGGTGGTCTCGATCGCACGGAAGCTCGAAGAAGAGGGCAAGATCATCATCGCGAACGGTGGCGACACCGCCTTCGTCTAACCCTTTCTGGATTCCCAGCGCGTCGCTTCGCTCCGCTGGGAATGACGACGCCCGTCATTCCCAGGCGCGGCGTAGCCTAGCCGCTGGGAATCTAGAATTCGTAGGCCACGAGATTCATGTACGGATAAATCATCGCAAACGGCACGTCGATCGACCCCACATGGCGGGTCTCCGTGAACCGTCCGAAGTTCTTCCGGTAGCCCGCGCCGGCGCCGGAGCGCCAAGGCGACCCCGTCCACCACGGGGCTTCGAAGCCGACCTGGATGTCCAAGAAAAGGAACTTCAGCTCTTCGTAGTCGTGAAAGCCGAGCGCAAACGTCTGGCGCATGGCGATCTCGCCCGCGACGGGACGGATCCTACCGTAGAAGAGGTCCGCCCAATAGCCGCCGACGCGGTCCCGGCCGTAGGCCGTGTTCTCGTAGTATTCGGTTTCGCCGACGGCGACGCCGAAGTTCCCGTACCAGGCGGTGACGCCGAGCGTCTCCTCGGGGATCTGCGCCAGCACGAACTCGGTGCGCGTCTCTGCGAAGGCCGAGGGCGCAAAAAACACCGCCAGAGTCACCAATAGTTTAAGCATCGCTTTCGGTCTTCCAAAGGGTGTTCTGCTCGGCCCGCAAACTTGCGAACGTCCCGGCCTCGATCGCGCTCCGGATCCTCTGCATCAGATCCAGGTAATAGGTCAAGTTGTGCAGCGTGAACAGCCTCAGGCAGGTCACCTCGTTCGCAATGAACAGGTGCCGGAGGTAGCCGCGCGAGAACGTGCGGCAGGTGTAGCAGCGGCAGGCGGGATCGAGCTTTTCCTCGCTCATCCGGTGCTTCTGATTCTTGATGTTCACCTTGCCCTGCGACGTGAACAGCGTCCCGTTCCGCCCGTTCCTCGTCGGCATGACGCAATCGAACATGTCGATACCCTTGGCGACGCTTTCGACGATGTCGAGCGGCGTGCCGACGCCCATCAGATACCGCGGCTTGTCCTTCGGGAGCACCGCGCAGGCCGCCTCCGTCGTCACGGCCATCTCGCTCTTCGTCTCGCCGACCGAGAGGCCGCCGATGGCGTAGCCCTCGAAGCCGATCTCGACGAGCGCCTTGGCGCTTTCCTGTCTCAGATGCGGGTAGACGCCGCCCTGGACGATGCCGAACTGGCAGAGGTCCTGCTTCTTCTTCGCCTTGCGGCAGCGTGCCGCCCAGCGCATCGAGCGGCGCATCGACTCGGCGGCGACGTCGGGGGTGGCGGGGTAGGGGGTGCACTCGTCGAGCACCATGTGGATGTCGGAGCCGATCGTTTCCTGGATTTCGACGCAGAGCTCCGGCGTCAGGTGCAGAGGGCTGCCGTCGAGGTGGCTCTGGAAATGGGCGCCGTCCTCGCTCAGTTTGTTCAGCGTCGCGAGGCTGAAGATCTGGAAACCGCCCGAGTCCGTCAGAATGGGCTTTTTCCACTGGATGAAGTTGTGCAGGCCTTTGAAGTGCGCCATCACTTCCATCCCAGGGCGCAGGTACAAATGGTACGTGTTGCCGAGGATGATGCTCGCGCCGATCTCTTCCAGGTCGGCGGGAGTCAGGCTCTTCACCGAGCCCACGGTGCCGACGGGCATGAACACCGGCGTCTCGACGACGCCGTGCTTCAGCTGCAAGCGACCGCGGCGGGCCGAGTCGTCTTCTTTGAGAAGGTCGAAGCGCCCGATGTCAGACAATGGATTTTCCCAGCGCCGACTGGATCAGCTCGACCGTCAGCATAGCGGTCTTGTGCACCAGGTCTGTCATCGGATTCAGCTCGACGAACTCCATCGAGCGGAGCATGCCGGTGTCGGCGATCATCTCGAGGGCCAGGTGCGCCTCGCGGTAGGACAGGCCGCCCGTGACCGGCGTCGAGACGCCCGGGGCGTAAAGCGGGTCGATGCCGTCGATGTCGAACGACAGGTGGATCGCGGCGGTGCCCTTCGACACCACGGCGAGCGCTTCTTTCATGACGGTGTGCATGCCGCGCTCGTCGATCTCGCGCATCGTGAAGTAGCGGATGCCGCTCTTCCGGCAGATCTCTTTTTCCGCGCCATCCAGCGTCCGGATGCCGATCAGCGCGATGTTGTCAGGGCTGATCTTGGCTCCGGGAAAGCCGATGTCGACCAGCGCCGGGTTGCCGTTGCCGAGGATGATCGATAGCGGCATGCCGTGAACGTTGCCCGACGGCGACGACGACGGCGTGTTCATGTCGGCGTGGGCGTCGACCCAGATCAGGCCGACCTTTTCGTTCCGCTCTTTGTGGAAGCGGCTGGTTCCGGCGATCGTGCCGAGGGCGATCGAGTGGTCGCCGCCGAGGATGATGGGAAGCTTGTCGTCTTTGAGCGTCTGGTAGACGCGCTGCTGCAGATCCGTGCAGACGGTTTGGATCTCGCGGAGGAAGCGGGCGCGGTGTGAGTCGGCCGGCAGCGTGTCCCGGATCGGCACGGGAATGTCGCCCAAGTCCGAGACCTGGTAGCCCAGGACCCCGATCTTCTGGTGGAGCTCGGCGATCCGAATCGCCGACGGCCCCATGTTGGCGCCCCGCATGTTGGCGCCGAGGTCGAGAGGCACACCGATGATCTGCACTGCCTTGGTGGCCATTGGGACTTCCCCTGAAAATTCGGTAAAATCGTTTTTATTCCATGGACATACTTCTGTCAAAGAACGGCCGGACCAATTTCGGCTCAAGTTTGCCTTGGCAGGCCCCGAAGAGTTAAAGTAAGTAAGTACTCACTTAGGAGTGTAAGTGGCTGGCAAGGCGGAAAAATCCAGGGTAAAGGCCCGTATGAGCGCGGAAG
>JAYVBB010000418.1:0-6391 GCA_043750715.1 Pseudomonadota bacterium
GTTGGTCGTACCGTTGGGTAAGTATAGGCCGCAGGTGTTCGCCGTCGTCCGCCAGCAGGTGCAGAACAGCTTGGCGTCGCGGCACGCCCCGTCCGTGCCTTTCGCGTACGTCTCGTCCCAGTCGTAGCCGCCAAAGCCCGCGCAGCCGGTGGTCAAGCTCGTCGTCGCTGCGGGAATCGGCGGCGCCGCGGGAATGTTCGCGATGGCAGCCGTCGTGTTGCGTCCGTTGAGGACCGTTTGGCTGGTTTGCCCTGGGTTGGTGATGTCGGGTCCACCCGCGCCCGCGGTGATCACGGCGCCCGAGCCGCCTGGACCGCTGGTGCCGTACATCTGGCGCACCGCTTGGACGTCGAACTGGCTCAAACCGCCGCGCTGGCCGATCGCCTGGTTGTTTTTCGTCTCGATCGTCGGCTGACCGTTGGTCGAAAAAGCGTAACGCCCGTAGTGCATCACGGAATCGTAGTCGTAAGGACCGACATCGACCGAACCCATGCGGAAGTTGTTCTGCTGGGCCGTCGCGACGTTTTCCATACGCAACGTGATGTAGGCGTCCCGGTCGCGGCGCGATTGTTCGTGGTTCAGGCCGAGCGCGTGGCCGAGCTCGTGGAGCTTGGTCCCGAAGATCGTGCACGACTGGCCCAGGTTGATGTACTGCAGTTGGCCGGTGTAGCCAATGTTCGACCAGCAGCCGTCTTCCTTGCGCACGATCATCGCGTAAGCTTGCTCGTTGGTGCGCCGGCGGAACTGCACGCCGGTTTCCTGCGTCCACACCTGCATCGCCCGCAGCACTTCTTGCTGTTCGGGATAGCTCGGGTCGAAATCGTAAATCAAAGTGGCGCTCGGCCAAAAGTTCATCTCGGCCGAGCCGAGCTTCAGGCCACCGCCCTTGTTGTTGACTACGATGTCGCCTTCGGTCAGCTCGAAGTCGTCACCGCCGGCAAGGTGCAGCTCCTGGAAGGTCTCGTCGACCACCTTTTCGTTCTGGCGCTCGAAAGCCCACTCGGCGTAGGTCGGGTCCGACGTTTTGAGCGATTTGCCTTCCGCGTCCAGCAGCTCGGAGCCGCCTTCCACGCCGACGCCCGTGCCCTGCTTGCAAGAGAACGAAGCCAGGAAGAGCACCGACACGACCGAAAGCCTGCCGAGGGACCTGACCTGCATCGCTTACTCCTCTAGCTTGACCGCCTTCCATAGAGACTCCAGCTCTTCCCGGCTGGAATCGGCCACTGCTTTGCCGCGCTTTTGGGCGAGTTCTTCGAGCCGGAGAAAACGTCGCAGGAACTTCCGGTTGGCGTCGAGTGCGACGATTTCGGGATCCAGGTCCAAATGGCGGCAGAGTTGGGCTAAGGAAAAGTATACATCACCAATCTCTTCAGCGAGCTTGGCTTGATCTCTTTTGGGGCGTTTCAGCTCTTCCTCGACCTCGTCGACCTCGGAGCGGACCTGGGCGTGGACTTCGACCGGATCGTCCCAATCGAACCGGATTTTTTGGGCGATCTTGCCGATTTTCTGAGCCTGGAGGGTCGCCGGGTGGATCTTTTGGGCCTCTGCGAAGGCACCACCGGGGCGGGGCTTTCCGGCCTTGGCCTTCTCCTCCGCCTTGATCACGTCCCAGGCCTTCCGGACTTCACCGGCAGTCGGACGGTCCTTGTCCTCCGCTCCCCCGAAGACGTGCGGGTGGCGGCGGCGCATCTTCTCGTCGATCCCCTGGATGACGTCGACCAGCGTGAACTTTTTGTCGTCGAGCGCGATTTGGGAGTTGAGCACGACCTGAAGCAGGACGTCACCAAGCTCACCCTGGATTTCCTTCGCATCACCCTGAGCCATGGCGTCGGAAGCCTCGTAAGCCTCCTCGATCATGTATTTTCGGAGCGTCTCGTGAGTCTGCTGCAGGTCCCAGGAGCATCCGGTCTCGGGGTGGCGGAGCGCCGCGATCGTCTGCACGAAGCGCAAGAAAGCCGCCGCGACTTGCGGCAAATCGGACGCGGTCACGCTTTCCTCGCGATCAGACTGGGAAGGTAATGCGGGTCCGGGGCGACGCCCATCAAATCCAGGACGGTGCTCGCCACGTTGGCGAGCGTCCGGCGCTCGAGGCCGGCGAGCTGGAAGTCGGCGGCGCGCTTGCCGTAGATGGCGAAAGGCACCGGCGCCAGCGTATGCGCCGTCTTGGGCCGCGGTTGCTTGCTTGCCGGATTCGCCCAGTCGGGGAAGTCCTTTTCTTTGCCGTCGAACATCTCGTCGGCGTTGCCGTGGTCGGCCGTGACGATCAGAGTGTAACCGGTTTCGTCGGCCGCTTTCAGCAGGCGCGCCAGCTGCGCGTCGACGGCTTCCACCGCCTTGATCGCTGGTGCGAGATGCCCCATGTGGCCGACCATGTCGCCGTTGGCGAAGTTGATCCGGCCAAAATCGAAGCTGCCCTTTTTCATGCGGTCGATCGTGGCGTCGGCGATTTCCTTGGCCTTCATTTCCGGGCGGAGATCGAAGGTGACGTCGGAATCCGACGGGATCTCGACGTACTCTTCCAGCGTCGGCGCGATGTAGCCGCTGCGGTTACCGTTCCAGAAATAGGTCACGTGTCCGAATTTCTGCGTCTCGCTGCAGGCGTACTGCTTGAGGCCGAGTCCGGCCAGGTATTCCGTCAGGGTGTGGTCGATTTGCGGCGGACTCACCAGGTAGTGGGGCGGAATGTGCAGGTCGCCGTCGTATTCCATCATCCCGGCGTAGAACACTTTCGGCCTGACGCCGCGGTCGAAGAACGGAAAGCTGTCGTCCGTGAAGGCCCGGGAGATCTCGATCGCCCGGTCGCCGCGGAAGTTGAAGAAGACGACGGCATCGCCGTCGAGGATCTTGCCCACGGGAATGCCGTTCTCGACGACCACGAACTCGGGCAGGTATTGATCGGTGAGGCTCTGGTCCAGACGGAACTGGGCCAGCGCGCCAGGCAGTGAGGGAAACTCGTGGCGAGCCTTGCCGTGGACGTGGGTTTCCCAGCCGCGTTTCACCATGCCCCAGTCCGCGTTGTAGCGGTCCATGGTGATGTGCATTCGGCCGCCCCCCGAGGCGACACGGACGTCATAGGTCGGCGAGCGCAGGCTCGCCATCGTCGACTCGAGCCGCTGCACGTAGATTTCGGCGGACTTTTCGCCGACGTCGCGACCGTCGAAGAGGACGTGGACGCGGGCCTTCTTGACGCCGTCGGTCTTGGCCCGGTTCAACAGCGCGTGCAGATGATCCTGATGGGAATGAACGTTGCCGTCCGACAAGAGGCCCATGAGATGGAGCGTGCCGTCTGCCGCCTTCACGGTTTCGATGAGCTTCTTCCAACACGGGCCTTGGAAGATCGTGCCGTCGGCAATGGCGTTCTGGACCAGGGTGGCTCCCTGAGCGAACACCCGGCCGGCGCCGAGCGCGTTGTGGCCGACTTCGCTGTTGCCGATATCGTCGTCGCTCGGCAGGCCGACGGCTTTGCCGTGCGCGGCCAGCGTCGTGAAGAGCGGCGAATCTTTGAGGCGAGTCAGGGTCGGCGTCTTCGCGAGCGCGACGGCATTACCGAACCGGGAGTCGCGCAGCCCCACTCCATCCATGACGACGCAAAGCACTTTATGAGCCACTTACCCATTCCTTCCGTCTGGAAAACGCAGACTACCAGCTTTTGACGGATACGTCCGGCGGCGGTAGTCTTTAGCTTCACCTCACCACGAGCCTAAACTAAATGACACTGAAATCAGTAGTTTGTACAGGTCTCTTCGCGATTTTCGCGGCCTTTCCGGCCGCTTGCAAGACGACGCCGACGGAGGAAAGCTCCGACGTCAAAACGACGGAAGGCGGTCCCGCGACGAGCCTCGATTTGGACAAGGACGACGAACAGAACGTCTATCTGAAAATGCTTTCCGTCGAGCTGGGCGCCGGCGTGTCGGTGCCCAAAGACCAGCTCCACACCAATAGCGGCCTGGTCGAGTGCCGGAAAGACGGCGTGCTGGAAAGCTGCATGCTGCGCGTGAGGATCCACGGCGACGATTTGTCGTCGACGCAGTCGATCACGCCGGGTTTAACCGAGAAGATCTGGAAGTTCGTGCGGCAGGCCCGCCCGGATCTCCCCGACGAAAAGCTGATGATCAGCGACCTGACCTGCGATTACATTGGCAAGAAGAGCCCGCCGTTCCAGGTCGAGGACGTGAAGTGCAGCGTCACCCTCCCGCGCGCGATCGACGAGGCGGTATTCGCCGACCTCCAGGCGGAAGAGCTGGCCGAAGGGCTGCGCGGCGCCGCGTCGTTCGGGGGCAAGACCAAGAACCTCGACGGTTCCATCAGTTGCGAGTGGATCACGGGGTCCAACCGTCCGACGTGCGTCGTACGCGCGATCGTCGGCGGCGTGCTGACGGAGAAGGTGACGGAAGTCAGCGCGCCCAACTCCGCGACCATCGCGAAGAGGCTACGGCGGGCCGCAATGGACGCGGCGAGACTCAGCCAGAACCCGAAGATCGCGGCCGGCGTCGAACCGCGCATCGTTGCGGCGGCGCTGACATGTGCAGTGGACGACACGAAGTTCGAAGGTGACGGCAAACGCACGTACATGTGTAAGTCCAAGATTTGAAACTCCAAGGGGGCTGCGCCCCCTTGACCCTGCTTTAGCTGCATCGCTGCGCGAAGCCCAGGGGGCGCGGCCCCCTCTCCCTCGCCGGCTCGGCAGACACGCCCGCCTAGGGGAACAATGAGTGTTCCCCTAGGTACCCCTCCACACCAAGGGGGCTTCGCCCACCGTTGGATCCCCCATTTCCCTTCCGGGAGGCTCCTCCGCTCGAACAGAATGGGCGGGCTTGGGGCAGTCACCCGCTCGAAGAACGCAGGTGAGCTTGGTGCAGCTTGCCTAGGTCCGAGAATGCAGTCGAAAAAAAAAGACCGCGAAGTTCGCGGTCTTTTTTTTTCGTCGGATCTTTCGGACCTAGGCAAGTACGCCGTGCTCACCTGTCTCTATCTGTGGCTACAGGGTCCAGGGGTGGAACCCCTGGTGCATGCGCGGCCTGCAGCGGAGAAACTAAGGTGAAACCTTATGAATCTCGTCGACGACCCACCCCAGCGATTCCGGCGGCGTGTGCGGAAGCAACCCGTGCCCGACGTTGAAGATGTGGGCCCGCGGGGCGGCCTTCTTCACTTCCGCAACGATGTCGCGCACTTTTTGGCGGACGACTTCTTCGGGGGCGATGAGTTGCTGGGGGTCCAGGTTGCCCTGCAGCGTGACGTTCAGTCCCTGAGATTTGAGGATCTGCTGCGCGTTGCCGATACGAGTGCGCCAGTCGACTGAGATCACGTCAACTTCAAGTCCCGAAATCTCATAAAGACGGTCAGCGCCCTGACCAGGGAAATAAGTCACAGGCACGCCGTTCTTACGCGCTTCCGTGATCACGCGCTTGGTCACGGGGAAGACATGCTCGCGGTAGTCGGGACCGGTCAGCATCGCGGCCCAGGTGTCGAAGAGCATCAGCGCGTCGGCGCCGCTCTTCACCTGCATTTTCAGGTAGTCGATCGTGACGTTGCCGATGTGCTCGAGCAACGCTTTGAAGGTCGCGACGTCTTTGAACAGGAGGCGCTTCACTTCCGTGAAGGTCTTGCTCGCCGCGCCTTCGATCATGTAGCTGGCGACCGTGAACGGCGCGCCGGCAAAACCGATCATCGTCTGACCGGGTTTCAGTTGGGCTTTGGTCAGAGCGATCGCTTCCCCTACGTATCCGAGGTCGCGTTCGGCGTCGGGAGTCTTCAGACGCTTCAGATCCGCCATCGAGCGGACGGCGTTCGACAACTCGGGGCCTTCGCCCTTGTCGAACGTCAGCACCTGGCCCATGCCGACGGCGGGAATCAAAATGTCGGAAAAGATGATCGCCGCGTCGAGATCGAAGCGGCGGAGCGGCTGAATCGTCACCTCGGCGGCGAGTTTGGGAGACTGGCAAAGAGTGGTGAAATCGACTTTCGATCGCACCTCTCTATATTCGGGCAGATACCGTCCCGCCTGCCTCATGAACCAAACCGGGTAACGCTCGGGCTTTCTCCCGAAGGCGGCTTCCACCAAAGGCTTCGTCGTACTTTTCGTCATCCCGGCAATTCCTTCCGACCCAAATCAACCGACATCAATCGACAACGGGATACTAGCATGAGAAGATAACATTATCCCCCAAAATCAGGACCATCCAGCGATGAGCGCTCCCCGCGACGCATCGAATGACGCGACCACTCCGTCTCTTTCTGCGACGGATTTTCAGGAATTGGTCGCGCAGTATCACCACCGCCTGCTCAGCCTCGAAGCAGACCTGAAAGACCAGGCCCGCGCCGGCGCCATGTCGACCCGTGTCTTCACGCAGCGCGTCAAAAAGTTGAAGCAGGTTCACGAAGCGCTCGCCGG
>JAYVBB010000419.1:0-3283 GCA_043750715.1 Pseudomonadota bacterium
GGCGCGGCCCACCGGCCAGCCGATAATTGCGGCACACCAGCGCCTCCTTGCCTCGCAAGCCTACGCGAAGAGTCTGGAGCTTTCGCTTTTTGTAGCCGACGATGTGCCGGCGTTTGCGACGGGCGACCCCGGACGGATTCGGCAGATCCTCACCACTCTGATCGGCAACGCGATCAAGTTCACCGCTACCGGTGAAGTCACCGTGCGGATCGAGGTCGACGCCGCTTCCGCTGGGTCCGCAGCTCTACGGTTCGCGGTAAAGGACACTGGCATCGGCATTTCCGAAGAGAATCAGAAGAAGCTCTTCCTGCCCTTCAGTCAAGCAGACGCGTCGATGACGCGGCATTTCGGAGGGACCGGTCTCGGCTTAGCGATTTCGCGGCAACTTGCGGAAATGATGGGAGGCCGGCTTCAGCTCGAAAGCCGAGAAGGATCGGGCTCGACGTTTTCGTTCACGATAACCCTCAAAACGTCTGAACGACGACCAAGCGCCCCGCCGGTGATGGCCCGTTTAAAAGGCATGCGCGCGCTAGTGGTCGACGACAACGAAACCAATCTTCGCATCCTCGCCCATCAGCTCAAGTCGTTCGGAATGGAAAGCGAATGCGTGACGAGCGGCGCGGCCGCACTGGCTTCTCTGCGTCGAAAATCGCCCCAGCAGCGTTTTGACGTCGCTGTGATCGACATGCAGATGCCTGAAATGAATGGCTTGATGCTCGCGAGAGCGGTCCTGGATGACCATGCTACAATCGGCGCGCTTCCCATCGTCATGTTGACTTCAGCAGGGCAGATCAAACGCGAAGACTTTGAAAGCGTAGGCATTGGCGCGTGCCTCGCAAAGCCGGCCAAACATCATCAATTTATCAGCGCCTTAGATAGCTTGCTGGCCACCAGGAGTGAAGGCCCCTTGGTCGCTGTACAAGCCAAAGTTGCCACGCCGAAGCAAGCGGCTCCGATGTTCGAAGGACTAAAAATCTTGGTGGCTGAAGACAACTCGATAAACCAAAGAATTATACTCCTTCAGCTGTCGAAGCTCGGCTTCAAGGCCGACTGCGTCGCCAACGGCTTGGAGGTGCTTACGCAGCTCAACCGGATTCCCTACGACATCGTGCTCATGGATTGCCAGATGCCCGAGATGGATGGCTTCGAATCGACCGCGCGTATCCGCGCCGACATTGCTCTGTCTGGAAGAGTCGTCATCATTGCGATGACCGCGCATGCTCTGGCGGGTGACCGTGAACGCTGTCTGGCGGCTGGCATGGACGACTACATCTCGAAGCCGATCAAGCTCGACGAACTTCGAGAAAAACTCACCCACTATAACGCGCTGAAAAACTCAGGAACCATTTTGCGGAAAGCTGTCTAAGACCTAAGGCGCGCGCGGAGCGGCCAATCCCAGGCGCCCTTCCGACGCAGCTACCGTTAGATCGGACAGGTTAACGGACAGGCGAAAATCTTTCCGAAGAGTTTCGGAGAAAAGTCCCTCTGCTTCGTCATAGCGGCAAATAGGAAAACGGCCAGAACAGTGACTTGGTTTTCGGGTAGGTCCCGGCCCATTGACGATCATCCGCTACTTTGAGTCACTCACTTTCGCTGCGCCCACAAGGGCGGTGACAGCATCGACAAAGTGTTCACTCTCGCGCCCAACCTGTTCGACGAGTTGAAGGGCTCGTCCGGCTTCACCGAAATCTTGCATGTCTTCCACCGTCTGGCAAATGGCGGCGAACCTCGCCGCGCCAATATTGCCGCCGGCGGACTTCATGGTATGCGCTTCGAACCTGAGTACCTTGAGATCTCTGGCGGCAACGGCAGCACGCATCGAGTTTAGTCTAGCCGGGATCGTCGATGAAAAGACTGCAACGAGTTCCACGAGTAAGCTGTTCGGATTGCCATCGTCGGACAGTTCGCTCAGTTGCTTGACGGTGCTCATATCGATTAGCGGTAGCATAGCGGCGCACTCCCCCAGATTAGAGACCTTAGCGAACATTGCCGCCCCACCCAGCGATTTCGCAGGCATGGTCGCACGAGCCCATCGAACTGCGCCCGCGCGAGATGGGCTTTTGCGGTCGACAACATAAACTCCCACGAAGACAATGCCCGGAGTTCAACGCATAAGTCGGTGACGTCCCGTGGACATTGATAGCCTTGCATAAACCACGGAGCCTGCGGTTTGAACTAGAGTTTCATCGGTAGGAGGGAGAAAAATTTAAGCCTTGGAGCGACACCAGTAATTCTGGTCGCTTAACACTTCCCCCTTTTGCGACTCCTTAGTGGGCCGGGCCAAGGCGAAAGCCATTGGACGGGTTCATCTTTTTGTACTCCCCAAGCGGTCGCGCTTTTTAGATCGTCCTTGCTGGGGGTGCCAGCAGGTCACGAATCTCGACCGGCCGTGGTCGATCGCTTGGTGTAGAGCCTTCAGAGTCCCAGAAGCACTTCCGGCGCCATCTTGAGCTGCTCGCGAAAGGTCATGGGGATCTCAAAAATGGCGCGATGCGGCCGATAGGCAGCGTAGAGCGTATTCTCTGTTTCCACGACCTGCAAGCTCGTCGCGGCTCCGCTCGAGGTCTCCCAGACGACCGTATAGTCCGGTTCGTCGAACAGGGACACGAGGTCTTCAGGCGGAGCGATGGAGACGCTTGTGTACTGCAAAGATCCCAGCTCGCCGAGAAGTTGATGGATCTTAGGCGCGCTCGCCGCGGCCGTTTGCGGGCGGATCATGTCGAAGCCATTCGCCGAGCGGACGAGGTCGACTTGCTCTCGGCCTTTGCCCTTCAACGTCAGGTTGCGCAGCGTCGCCTCGTCGATTGATATAAGATGTTTCACCATGAAGTCCGCGTATTGACGCCGGAAGGACGTAAGCGTCTCGGGCGTGACAACGTAAAAACTGTCGCTCGAACCCGACGTCACATAAACCTTGTTGTCGACCTCTGTGAAGCCAATCCGGTATTGCGGGGGCGCCTCTGGCGTGACCTCGGCCTCGTCGCCTTCGACGTCAGCTTCGGTTGTTGCTTTTGGTTCTTCCGAGTCTTCGCTCATTGAACCGGCCGGTGGCGACACTTTCAGAAATTGCATGGTCACGGTAAGGCTCGGTTGAGCATCGCCTACGACGGCATGCCAGTTCGCGCGCTCGAGGGGGGGCTCAGTCGTGGGAATGCTCGCCAAAGCCTCGAGGAATGCCGCGATGGCTACGGGGTCACCGTCCAGCTCGACGGGCTTCTCGAGCGTCCATTTGTCCGCCTTGCGGCTAGCTGCCACGTTTACCTCGGAACCGTCTGGCAACGTG
>JAYVBB010000420.1:0-5482 GCA_043750715.1 Pseudomonadota bacterium
CTAACCAGCGCCGCGCCTGCTGACCTGCCGCCGATCAGTTCCGGGATTCCACTTTATCCGGTGATTCGCCGCAAGGATTTTCTTGATCTGTTCAACACCGATCCTGATCTTTCTGGATTCGACATAGACATCGCGCCCTACGTACGCGACGCCGACGATGCGGACGTAATGTTGTTCTGGCGCGCGGTCAAGGGCGACGTAGACGAAGAACCGCCCGCATCGCGAGAAGAACTGTGCCGCGCCGGGTTGGGCGCAGCAAAGAAATTGCTGGATCGTTTAGAGTCCGGGGACATGTTCGTGTGGGACACCTTAGCCCGCAAGTGGGCAACGCCTAGCCCGAAGGGCATGCGCCTGCGTCCCGGCAACGATGAGCCCGGCCCCGGGAAAAAGGGCTCCGCGTCCACCCGAAAGGGTCGCGAGCAGGCCGTCGAAAGACGTGACCATCGCGACCAGGATGTAGACCGTGAGACCGATCGGAGCCAGGACGACGAGGCCCGACAGAAAAGTACTTTGCAGCCAAGTTCGCATGCCCGTATCTTAGCACATTCGCGGGAGGTTGCTTGGCGCAGGTCGCATGCCGATTGTTTCAGAAAGGAGCGTGCACGGGTTGCACGCGCCTCGACGTGCCGTACGCGCGCCAGCTCGAGGCGAAGGAGAAGTTCGTCAAGGAGCAGGTCGGAACCGCCGCCGCCCCCGACGCCTTCCGGCCGATCGTGCGCTCGCCGGATCAGCTCGCGTACCGGACGTCCGTGAAGCTGTGCCTGCACGAGGACCGCGAAGGGCGGCGCGCCGTCGGACTCTACCGCGGCGGCACGCGGCAGGTCGTGACGTTGGGCGACTGTCCGGCGCAGGTCGACGCGATCAACCGTTTCACGGCCAAACTTTTCGATCGTCGCGTCCGCCCGGCGGCGCGGTTCTACGATCATCAGGGACGCGTCTTCCAAAGAAATCGTCTGAAATTCCTTACTATTCGTGCCGCACCCGACGCCAAGCCTACGGGCGAAGGCATCGGCGTTCTGATCGCGCATACGGGGGTCGAAAGAAAAGCCCTGTCCGCATGGCTCGCGCACGCGGGCGTCAAGGCGGCGAGCGCTTACGAGACGAAGCTCACGAAGGGTGACGGCGACCGCTTGACGGGACGCGAGACGCATCACCTCACCGGGCCGGAGTACTTCCGGTTCCCTTTGGCCGGAAGGGTCTTCGAGCTCAGCCCCGCGAGCTTCTTCCAAGCCAATCATTCGCTGAGCGGGAAGCTCATCGACGCCGCAACGGCGTTTGCCGCAGACGGCGACCTTTTGCTCGATCTCTACGGCGGTTTCGGTGCTTATGCGTTGAGCGCCGCGCCGCGCTTCAAAGGCGTCCGGCTGGTCGACGGCAACGGCGACGCCATCCGTTCGGCTAAAGGGATGAGCGAAAGCCTGCCGGACTTCAAACCCTTCGCCGCCATGTGCGAGGATTATCTCGCGCGGGATCTGACGCTCGCCGACAAGGCGCGCGTGACGCACGCGATCGTCAATCCTCCGCGCGGCGGCATCTCGCCCACGGTCGTCAGCGCCCTGGCGCCCAAGAACCTGCCGCTGCTCCGGGAAATCCACTACGTTTCATGCAATCCCGTGACCCTTGCCCGGGATCTCCGCGCCTTGTCCGCGCAGGGGTTCAAGGTCTCGTCGGTCCAACCCTTCGACATGTTTCCGCAGACCGATCACGTCGAGGTGGTGGCCAAGCTTCAGCGCGTGCACTGATTGAGCGTGAGGTCGCAGCTCCAGCCGTCGCCCTGCGCGCTCTCGAGCCAGTGGATCGCTTCCTTCTTGTCGGCTTTGGTTCCGCGGCCGGAGTACATCATGACGCCGATCAGGGCCTTGGCCGGCCCGTAGTTCTTCGATGCGGAACGCTTCAGCCACTGCAAGGCCTCGGCATCGTCCCGCTTCACGCCGAGGGCTTCGCTGTACATGAAACCGATCAGAAACTGAGCCTCTTCGTCGCCGTCAGAAGCGCGCGGATTCATCATTTCGAACAAAGCGATGTAATTTTTCTGTTTCAGCTCCTTGGCGGCGGCCACGAGCTTCTCTCCGTCGCGGGCCTGGTCCTCGAGGCGTGAGACGGGTTTCTTCTGGTCGATGCCGTTGCGTAGCGTAAGGGCCTTTTTCTTGAGCAGGCGCTGCACCCGGGAACTCATGAGATCTTCCGAACCGATCGCCTCGGCGGCGGCCTGGATCCGCTTCAGGGCCTGCTCCGGAAACGCGTAATTCTGCTGCGCGGCGCTGGCCTCCTTGTCCGCTTCGCGGTCCTCCAGCACGTCGAGCTTGCCGGTCAGCGCCGCATTGATCTCGTCGCCGAGCTCGCTGTTTTGCTTCAGCTGCGCCAGGACCGTCTTCGTGTTGGCCGACACGGCGGCGTAGTGGACGCTGCAGACGACGGACTCGGCGAGGCGTTTTGGTTTCTTTACGTTGAACGCCGTCGCGAGCGCCGTGGCCTTCAGCAGGTCGTCCTTTGCGTAGACTTTGCGGTTCACCGCGTCCTTTACCTGCGGCAACGCCAAGATGTCGGCGAGCCGCGTCTGCGCGATCTTGAGACCGACGGCGCGTCGCGCGTCCCTCCGCGCCAGGTCGAGGGAATCTCCCTTGCCAGAGCCGACCACGTCTTGGCTGGTGGCTTTCACTTCCACCGTCTTCAGCCAAGCGGGAGGCGAGCAATCTGCGGCACTTGCGGGTCTTCCGCTGAAGAGCAGAGCCGAGGCGACCGAAAGCGGGATCACAAACCGGCTATGCAAGCGGAAACTCCCGAAACTTTTGACTCAATCTTAGCAAAGATATTATATAGAATGAACCTCTCTGGCGCGCACCGAATTCCTTTTTCCAGGCGGATGACCCATGGCCAAGCTCGATAGCTTCAAGTCGCACGACACCCTGACCGTCGGAGGCAAGAGCTTCCGCTTCGCCAGCATCGCGAAGGCCGAGAAGTCCGGCCTAGGCGACGTCTCGCGGCTGCCTTACTCTTTGAAGGTGCTGCTCGAGAACTTGCTGCGCAACGAAGACGGTAAGGTCGTCTCGAAAAAGGACATCCAGGCCGTCGCCGACTGGCTGAAGACCAAACGCTCCGATCACGAGATCGCGTTCTACCCGGCCCGCGTGCTGATGCAGGACTTCACGGGCGTTCCCGCCGTCGTCGACCTCGCGACCATGCGGGAAGCGATGCAAAAGCTCGGCGGCGACCCGAAGAAGATCAACCCGCTGGCTCCCGTCGACCTCGTCATCGACCACTCCGTGACGGTCGACGTGTCGGGAACGAAAGACAGCTTCAAGACAAACGTCGACCTCGAGTTTTCGCGCAACGGCGAGCGCTACGAGTTCTTGAAATGGGCGCAGAAATCCTTCAACAACCTCTCGGTGGTGCCTCCGGGCACCGGCATCTGCCACCAGGTCAACCTCGAATACCTGGCGCGCGTCGCCTTCAAGGAAGAAGACGGCAAGGACACCTGGGTTTATCCCGACAGCCTCGTCGGGACAGACAGCCACACGACGATGGTCAACGGCCTCTCGGTCCTGGGCTGGGGCGTCGGCGGCATCGAAGCCGAAGCGGCGATGCTTAAGCAGCCGTTGTCCATGGTCATCCCCGAAGTCGTCGGATTCAAGATGACCGGCGCGCTGAAAGAAGGCACGACCGCCACCGACCTCGTGCTGAACGTCACTGAGATGCTCCGTAAAAAAGGCGTCGTCGGCAAATTCGTCGAATTCTTCGGCTCAGGCCTGGACAATCTGACGCTCGCCGACCGCGCGACGATCGCCAACATGGCGCCCGAGTACGGTGCCACCTGCGGCTTCTTCCCCGTCGACGGCGAAACGATCCGTTACCTTCGCTTCTCCGGCCGCGACGACGCGCAGATTCAGCTCGTCGAAGCGCACGCGAAAGCCCAGGGCCTCTGGAGGGAAGCGAACTCTCCGGATCCGGTCTTCACCGAAGTCCTCGAGCTTGACATCTCGACGGTCACGGCGAGCCTCGCCGGTCCGCGCCGTCCCCAGGATCGCGTGCTGCTCGGCAACGTCGCGGAGAATTTCAAAAAAGAGCTGACGACCAACTTCAAAGTCGCCGCCGGCGACGTGGGCAAGACCTCGAAAGTGCAAGGCGCCGCCTTCGAGCTCGACCATGGCTCAGTCGTGATCGCGGCCATCACCAGCTGCACCAATACGTCGAACCCGTCGGTGATGGTTGCTGCCGGTCTTCTCGCGAAGAAGGCGGTGGCGAAAGGCCTGAAAACCAAGCCGTGGGTAAAACCTTCGTTGGCTCCGGGTTCCCAAGTCGTGACCGACTATCTGAACGGCGCGGGCCTGACCGCATCGCTTGACGCGCTGGGCTTCAATCTGGTGGGTTACGGCTGCACGACCTGCATCGGTAACTCGGGGCCGCTTCACGACACGATCTCGTCGGCCATCCACAAAGACAACCTGGTCTGCTGCTCGGTCCTGTCCGGCAACCGGAACTTCGAAGGCCGGATCGGTCCCGACGTCAAAGCCAACTACCTGGCGTCGCCGCCGCTCGTCGTTGCCTACGCACTAGCGGGCAACATCAAGATGGACCTGACCAAGGAGCCGCTAGGCATGGGCTCGGACGGCAAGCCCGTCTTTCTGAAAGATGTTTGGCCGACCAACAAAGAGATCCGCGACACGATCGAGAAGGCGCTGACGCCCGAAATGTTCAAAAAGCGTTACGCAGACGTGTTCAAAGGCACCGCCGAATGGCAAGCAGTCAAGCAAACCACCGGCTTCACGTTCACCTGGGACACGGCCAGCACTTACGTCCGCAATCCGCCGTACTTCGAAGGCTTCGGCAAGACGCCGCATGCACTGACCGACTTCTCCGGCGCCCGCCCGCTCGCCGTCCTCGGCGATTCGGTGACGACCGACCACATTTCTCCCGCCGGCTCGATCAAAGAAGCGAGCCCCGCCGGCCAGTACCTGGTCGGCAAGGGCGTGACGAAGGCGGACTTCAACAGCTACGGCGCCCGCCGCGGCAACCATGAAGTGATGATGCGCGGGACGTTCGCCAACATCCGGCTCCGCAACGAGATGATGGCCGGGGTCGAAGGCGGCGTGACGAAGCTGATGCCGGAAGGCAAGCAGATGTCGATCTACGACGCGTCGATGGAATACCAGAAGAAGAAGATCCCGCTCGTCGTGATCGCCGGCAAGGAATACGGCACGGGCTCGTCGCGCGACTGGGCGGCGAAGGGCACGATGCTGCTCGGAGTCAAAGCGGTCGTGGCGGAAAGCTTCGAGCGCATCCACCGCTCCAACCTGATCGGCATGGGCATTCTGCCCCTGCAGTTCCTGAACGGCGAATCGCGGGTCACCCACAAGCTCGACGGCTCGGAAACGTTCGACATCACCGGCGTGACCAAGATGGGCACGCGCGCGGAGCTCGAGCTGACGATCAAGCGGGCCGACGGCAAGACGACCAAGACCAAGGTGCAGTGCCGGATCGATAC
>JAYVBB010000421.1:0-5466 GCA_043750715.1 Pseudomonadota bacterium
GCGGCCCAAGGCCTTGCGCTCCTCGACAAGCCAGCGCACGGCTTTTTCGTCGCCCGGGAAGCCCCCGCGCGCCCTTTACTCGTGCTTCTACGTGCTGAAGAACATCATGATCATGCTCTATCCCTTCGTACCGTCGACGATGAACCGGCTCCGCGAATCCCTGAAGCTCCCGCAAGACGTCTTCCGCGTCGACGAGCTCGGCACTCCGATCCCTGCCGGTCATGCCATCGGCGAGAAGCAGCAGTTCTTCCCGGCCGTCGCGGGCGCCAGCGCCGAGTGATTGGGTGATTGGGGTCAGGCACGTGCCTGACCCCAATCACTCGGCGCTGGCGTCGCGGGTTAGCCGCACTTCCTTCGGCGAGATTTTCAGCAGCGCGGCGTTGTCGCTGCCCTGAGTCATTTCTTTCAATTTCGCATCGCGAATCGGGCAGAAGACCACCCGCCGCCCCGAAGTCGTGAAGGCGCTCCAGCTCGCGAACAGGACCGTCACGAGGATCAGGACGCCGATGCCAACCCGGATCAACACCCGTTTCACGGAACTGCCGGCGTCTAAACCTTCGACACTCACTTATGCGCCTCGCAGGGGATTTATCCCGTAATTTTAGCACATTGATTAGGGTCCGGATGTTGAAATGGAGGAGCCGGCGCCGGCGCCGCCGCCGCTTTCCCCGCTGAGTGCTTCTGCTGAGGTTGCCCCTGTCCCCCCGCCTGACCCTACCCTTCATTCTCCTGCTTACCGCCTGCGGTCCCCTCTCCGTCGAGAGGGTCGATCACCGCACGGAGAATCCGCATGCGTCGGGTGAGGGCGACGAGGTCGAGGCGAAACCGTCGCAACGTCCTACCGACACCGCCGACCGCGACGACAAGCCGGCGAAAGCTTCCAAAGAACCGAAGACGCCGCAAGACAAGACGACCTACGACGAGGCGCTCGACCGCTCCGCGTCGCTCTTTTTCTATCAATCCGCTCCCGACCTCTCGGACCTCTTCGCGCCCAACGGCACGAGCCAGCTGTGCTGGCCTACGACGCTGGCTTACACGCTCGAGTCGTTGCGCACAGCGCACGTTCCGCCCCTCACCAAGCTGGAAAAAGCGAACGTGCGCGACCTCTATGCCGCGTGCGGCACCGACCGCAAGATCGGGACGACGATGCCGCAAGGCGTGACCTGCGCCGCCGGAAAGCTCACGACCGCCGGGTACGAGGCGCAGTTGAAAGTCACGGGCCTCGACGCAAAATGGAAGACTTTCGGCCTTTATCCGGCGAACACCGATGCGGACGAAAGCGTCGTTTCGCCGGCCGTTCTGCGCCAAGAATTGAACGCCGGATCGAGCGTGATCCTGTTCGTCGGGTACTACCGCCTCGACACCGAAAAGAACGTGTGGACCCGGGCCCGCGGTCACTTCATCACGATCACTGGATTTGGCTACCGCGCGGACTGGGACGACGAAGTCCTCGACCTTCACGTCGTGAACCCTGGCAACGACTACGAAGGCGATTCGCATGACGATGCGCTCCAGCCCGACGTGGTCAGGATGAGCCGGATCACGGCAACCGCCGCGCTCCCTAAAGAGGTCGCGTTCGAGCTCCGCGGGCCGCACTTCGAGATGGGTGAAAACGCCGTCGCGGCGATCGAAAGCGTGCTCGAGATTAGAGCTAAGTGATCGTCCGCTAAAGGCTTAAGAGCCCACTTTGGCGAAAGATCCTAGCTGCTTTTGGAAGCACCTGGGTAAGAATTATGCAAGATTCCAACGACTTATCCACATGGTCTTGGGGACTTTCGTAGACAGTGGCCCGAGTCGTGAGCATAACTACCCGAAAAGACACCAAACGCAGCAAATCACACTTCGGAGACCGAGGTGTGGATAAGCTGTGACCAGATTCTGCTTCCTAGCCCAGAATTACTTCGCCAAGGCCGTTTTAGCGGTCTGGAGGAGCTGGGTGAAGGCAGGCTGATCGTTGAGGGCCAGATCAGCCAACACGCTGCGGTCGAGGCTGATGCCTTTGACCTTCAGGCCGTGGATGAATTCGGAGTACTTGAGTCCGCCGGCGCGGGCCGCAGCGTTGATACGCACGATCCACAGTTGGCGGAAGTGTCTCTTCCTTACGCGACGGTCGCGATAGGCGTATTTGAGAGCACGACGGACCACGTGAATGGCCGTCTTGAAGCGGTTCTTGCGGCCGCCACGGAAACCACTGGCGAGAGCCAGGATCTTTTTTCTTCTGCGACGGGCTTTAAAGCCCCTCTTTGCGCGCGTCATTTCTTACCATTTCCTCTAATTAGCCGTTCGGCAGGCAGGGCAGGACCCGGGTGAGATTCGAATGATGAACATAACCAGGCTTTTTCAGCTTGTTTTTACGCTTGCGGGACTTCTTCGTCAGGATGTGACGTTTGCCTGCATGGGAGCGCTTCACTTTGCCGCTCGGCTTGATCTTGTAGCGCTTGGCAGCTGCCTTGCGCGTTTTCACTTTGTAGCCCATCGAACGCCTCGAAATCAAAAACAGGAGCGTGAAGAGGTACCACAGGGATATTGGGGTCGCAAGCCGGAAATTGCACGGCTCAACACCCTCTCCCGCAACGGTTTGCGGGAGAAGGGCCGGGGCCCTAGATGGGCGTAAAGACTAGGTTAGGGAAGGGCTATGACGACCAGGCCGTTGACCAGCAAGGAGCGATGGCCTTCCAAGGCTTTGTCCCATGAAGCGCGGCTGACTACGAAGCGACCATCCTGAACCTCGGCCTCGAGCTGGACGGGGTTCTTGCCGGCCGCTTCGCCGAGTTCTCCGGCCGTCGGGCGCTTGAACCAGCGGCCCATGAGATTCTTCCGGTAAGCTTCTTCCGCCATGTCCTTCACGTCGAACACCACCGCGCCGCTCTCGTCGACGACCTGGTAGATCGGCTTCGGTTTGGTGGCCTTGTCGGCCTTCAGGACGATCCCCGTGAACTGCGTCATCGCCGGCTCGCTCGGATCTTTTTGGCGGAAGCGGATGCCTGACGTTTCGAGAGCCTTCGGCAGAGTGCTTTCGAGATGCACGCGCACGTGCCCGTCACCGAAATAGGTCGTGTTGTAAGACGAGGTCGACGTCGAGACCTGCTTTGCCGCCTTGCGGGCGTCTTCCGTCAATTTGTCGGGGCTGGCGACGAGGCCTTCGTTGACGCTGACGTTGAGATTGCGCACGGCCTCGGACGCGTACGTCAGACCGTCATGCCACGCTTTGCGCTCGGCGCTTTTGTAAGCATCCGAGTCGGAATCGTTCAAAACCGCCTCACCGTAGAAGCGGATCTTCAGCGTCGACCAGTTGATCTCCATCCGGTCGGTGGCGTCCACGACCTGGCCCGCGAAGGCCGAGCCGGCGAAAACGGCGACGAGGAGGCTCATCAAGAATCTGATGACCATGCTTCACCTAAATTTTTGAGGGAAACGGAGGAAGAAGGGGAGATGGTTCTATTTTACCCCGCCAAAACCAGCGGTACCAAGGAGTCCACTGCCGAGGCGGAGCCGGCGATCACGGTGGCGTCCTCCACGTCGTAGAATCCCGGGGATTTTTCGAGATAATTGCGAACACGACCACCTGCTTCGGAGACGAGCAAATTGCCGGCCGCGACGTCCCAAGGCGCCAGCCCGGTCTCCCAAAACGCATCGAAAACGCCCTCTGCGACGAGCGCCAGATCGAGGGCGGCGGCGCCGTCGCGACGGATGCTTTGGCAAGCCTGCGCGACGGACGCGAAGCGCTCGATCTCGCGCGCGAGGTCCTTGTCTTTCATGTAGTAGAAGCCCGTGCAGAGGAAGCACTGGGCGAAAGCCCGCGCCGGCGCGACCTGGAGCTTGCGGCCGTCGACCGTCGCACCTTTGCCGCGGGCCGCAAAATAAAGGCGACCGCGGGCGGCGTCGTAGACCGCCCCCGCTTCGCTCTCGATCCGGCCGTCGCCACGGAAGATGCCGCGCGCCATCGAAATGCAGTAGAAAGGGTAGCTGTTGGCGTAGTTGGTCGTACCGTCCAAGGGATCGATGATCCATATCCGGGAGCCGGGCTTGCGGTCCCGTGACGACAGACCGGCTTCCTCGGAGAGGATGAGATCGTCGGGGAAATACCGGCTAATCCGCTCGATTATGACCTTCTCACTCGCGAGGTCGGCTTCCGTGACCAGGCTGGTGTCCCGCTTGGTCTCGATTTTCAGCTTCTGGCCCTGCCGGCGCGTCAGCTCCGCGCCCGCTGCGCTGAGCGTTTCCGCGAAAAATTCGTAACTTACGTCGCTTGCCGGCAACTTGATTGGCCTCCCGCCCCGTCGCATATTATGGTATGAACGAAAGCACAAAGTAAGAGGAACCTGACTCCATGATGCCTTATGTCTATCTCGGTCTCGCCGCCGCGGTTGTCGGTTACCTGGCCTACTGGGCCATCTACCTGAACCTCCCGAAGCGCCTGCGCGCCGACCACAAACGTCAGTACCAGGACATTCTGGACGACGCGAAGAAGGGCATCGAAGGCCGCAAAGCCGCCGAAGTCGAGCGCCTCGAAGAGCAGCATCAGCTCCAGGCCGAGCAGCTGGAAGCCGACCTCAACGAGAAAAAAGAGGATCTGAAGATCACGGAAGAAGACCTCGACGCGCGGGAGCACTCGCTCACCCTCGAGGAGACGCGGATGCTGAAGGTCGCGAAAGACCTCGAGGCGCATCAAGCCAAGGTCGACGTCGTCAAGCAAGCCCACGACGTCAAACATGCCGAGGTCGTCGAGACCAAGCGCCAGCTCGTCGTGCAGCTGGAATCGATGGCCAAGATCGACGCGCCTGCGATGGTGAAGAGCATTCGCGACAACCTGATCGACTCCCGCCAGATCGAAAGCCAGAAGATCCTGCGCTTCCTCGACGACGAGCTCGCCGCCAGCTCCAAGCGGCTGGCTCAACGCTCAATGGCCCGTGTCATGGCCCGCTACTCCCCCGAATTCTATTGGCCGAAGTCGGTCAACATGGTCGAGATCGCCGATCGCAAAATGGCCGAGCGCATCGCCGCGGAAGGCCTGCAGATGATCGAGGACTTCAAACAGAAGGCCGAGATCGAAATCGAGCTCCTGGCCGACGCCGAGCATCCGATGCCGATCGTCAAGCTCGCCGGCGGCGCGGGAATCAACCGCGAAGCCGTCCGCCTCGCCATGACTGAAATTCTGCCCAAAGGCGCCTCCAACTGGTCGAAAGCCGCCTCGTTCTACGATAAGCACCGCCAGGCTCTGGAACTTCAAGCCGTCAAGCTCGGCCGCGAAGCGATCCGCGAAGTGCAGCTGGAAAACATCCACCCCGAGATCCAAAGGCTCGTGGGTTACCTCAACTGGCGGACCAGCTACCGGCAAAATCAGTGGTATCACACCGTCGAAGTCGCCAAGCTCGCCGGCATCATCGCGCACGAGCTCGGCGTCGATCCGGACCGCGCCAAGCGCGTCGGCCTGATGCACGACATCGGCAAGGCGATCGACTACCG
>JAYVBB010000422.1:0-2819 GCA_043750715.1 Pseudomonadota bacterium
CCTTCGCTGCGACGTTGTCGTAGGGCGAATAGGAAGCGATGTAGTCGTGCGCTTCGCGGCTCTCGATGGGATTGCCCCACTCCGGCCACTCAGGCGGCGCCGATGATGGCGAGGCCGTTGGCGAACTTGAACTCGAAGAACTCGCGGCTGTCGTAGGCGTTCTTCTGGTTGGTCGGCTCCTGGAGTTGGCCGCGTGAGAACGTTGAATCGAGCGGGAAGCCGTCCCACTGCACCTTGAGATTCTCTTTCGGCTCATGCAGGCGGGTGACGCCCCAGGCTTCGCAGAGATTGTGACGACCCGAGACGGCCCAGCGGTAGTTGCGTTTGAACTGACCTTTTTCGATCAGATAGTCGCTGCCCGGCTGCATGTCGAGACGGGTGCGTTGCTGCCTTTGGACGAGGCCCGTCCAGGCCGTGTGGGCCTCCACCGAAACGACCCAATAAGGGATGCTCAATCCCCTGATATTCGTAACGAAAAACTCTTTCTCCGTAGCACCCGGTTTGTGATTGAGGCGTTTGAGCCAGTCTAGTACAAGCGATTTGACCTGAACGGGGCTGCTCGTGTTCGCGATGATGTAGTGATCGTTGAAGATCTCTTTTTGACCCGAGTCGGCGTCGAGCTTGAACGTCGCGCTGCAAAAGGGGCACATCAGGAGGTAGTCATTGAAATCGTACTGCGACGGCGAGTTGCACGCCGGGCACGCTAGTTCGTACATGTAGGGGGACCTCCTATACCTATGGTAACACGGGGCCCTTGACAGGTGATCCCGGGGACTTAGGTTTAGGTACGTGAAGCAGGGCTCCCCGCTGGCCCCTCCCGACGAAGAATTGTGAATCATTCCGATAGGATGGAGATAAAATGGGTAAGATCATCGGCATCGACTTAGGCACCACCAACTCGGTGGTCGCGGTCATGGAGGGCAACCAGCCCAAAATCATCGCCAACGCGGAAGGCCAACGCACGACTCCTTCGGTCGTCGCTTTCACCAAAGACGGCGAAGTCCTCGTGGGCGCCGCCGCCCGCCGCCAAGCCGTGACCAACCCGCAACGCACCGTGTTCTCGGGCAAGCGCTTCATCGGCTCGACCTTCGACGAGCGCAAAGATGAGGCAGGCAAGATGCCGTTCAAAGTCGTCAAAGGCAAAAACGGCCTCGGCGTCTTCGACATCGACGGCAAGATGTACACGCCCCAGGAAATCGCCGCCAAGGTCCTCGGCAAACTGAAACAGGCCGCGGAAGATTACCTCGGCGAAAAAGTCACGGAAGCGGTCATCACCGTTCCTGCTTACTTTAACGACAGCCAGCGCCAGGCGACGAAGGACGCCGGCAAGATCGCCGGGCTCGACGTCAAGCGCATCGTCGCCGAGCCGACCGCCGCGGCACTCGCGTACGGCCTGGACAAGAAGAAGAGCGAGAAGATCGCCGTATACGACTTTGGTGGTGGTACGTTCGACGTTTCGATCCTCGAAGTCGGCGACAACGTCGTGGAAGTCCTCGCAACCAACGGCGACACTCACCTCGGCGGCGACAACATCGACGAACTCCTGATCGACTTCCTGACCAATCGCTTCAAGTCCGACACCGGCATCGACGTCTCGAAAGACCCGATGGCGATGCAGCGCCTGAAAGAAGCCGCCGAGAAGGCGAAGATCGAGCTCTCGTCCGCCCAGGCGACGGAAGTGAACCTGCCGTTCCTCACCGCCGACCAATCGGGCCCGAAGCACTTGAACGTCAGCATCACCCGCGCGGACTTCGAGAAGCTCGTTCATGAAGTGATCGAGAAGACGATCGAGCCCTGCCGGAAGGTCATGAAAGACGCCGGCCTCCAGAACTCGGAAATCAACGAAGTCCTGCTCGTCGGTGGGTCCACCCGGATCCCGCTCGTGCAAAAACGCGTGAAAGATTTCTTCGAAAAAGAGCCCAACAAATCCGTCAACCCGGACGAAGTCGTCGCCGTCGGCGCCGCGGTCCAGGCCGGCATCTTGGGCGGCGAAGTGAAGGACGTCCTTCTGCTCGACGTCACCCCGCTGTCGCTGGGCATCGAAACCCTGGGCGGCGTCATGACGAAGCTCATCGAACGCAACACGACGATCCCGACGCGGAAGAGCCAGGTCTTCTCGACGGCGGCCGACAACCAGACGTCGGTACAGATCAGCGTGCTGCAAGGCGAACGCGAAATGGCGAAGGGCAACCGTCAGCTGGCCATGTTCAGCCTCGACAACCTGCCACCCGCTCCGCGGGGCGTGCCGCAGATCGAAGTGACGTTCGACATCGACGCCAACGGCCTCGTGGCGGTGTTCGCCAAAGACAACGGCACCGGTCGCGAGCAAAAAGTCACGATCACGGCGTCAACCAAGTTGAACGACGACGAAATCAAGAACATGGTCCGCGACGCGGAAGTGCACGCGGCCGAGGACAAAGAGAAGCGCGAAGTCGTGGAGGCAAAAAACCACCTCGATTCGTTGATCTTCCAGGCCGAGAAGATGGTCAAAGAGAACGGCGACAAGATCCCGGAAGCGTCGAAAGCCGACGTCGAAGGCGCCCTTGCCACCGCCAAGACCAAGCTCACGAGCGAAGACAAGTCCGTCCTCGTCCAAGCGAAGGAAGAGCTCGAGAAGAGCTTTCACAAGATGGCCGAGGAGCTCTACAAAAACGGCGGCGCCCAGCAACAAGCGGGCGGCCCTGGTGCTGCCGGTCAGGCGCCGGGCGGCGACCCGAAGAAGAGCAAGGACGACGTCGTCGACGCCGAATACGAAGAAGGCTCCCCCACCTAACGTCATTCCCAGGCGCGCGCAAGCGAGCCGCTGGGAATCTAGAAAT
>JAYVBB010000423.1:0-2931 GCA_043750715.1 Pseudomonadota bacterium
CCGGCATCATCCTCGAAAAGACGGAGGCGCCGGCCGAAACTCCCGTCAAGCCGGTGTGGAGTCACACCCACGTCCGCCTCGAAGAGCCGGAAACGGCGCACACTCCGATCCTGCCGCTCGAAGAGCTGCGCATGACCGACCGCTTCCGGTACGGCACGAAAGCCGCCAACCTCGGCGAGCTGATGCACGTCCTCGGGCAGGGCTCGTCGCGCCTCACGGGGTTCTACCGCGTGCCGCGGCCGCCGCGCGCCAACCTGCTCAGCTACCTCGCCGACTACCTGAAAGTCGCGAACGACTCCTCGCTCCCCGACAGCGCCTGGAAATTCCTGAACGGCGCCGTCGAAGTGCCGCGAGGCATCGCGATCCCTTTCTCGGTGCAGCAGGAGTTCCTGCAGACGTCTTCCAAGATCCAGCAGGCGATCGGCAAGCTGAAGATGGCGCTCGAACTCAACGCGAAGGAAATCGACGCGCTTTGCCTGCAGCTTCAACAAATGATCCGTACCACCCGCATCTCGGACAAGATCCGGGACCACATCGACAACCAGATCTCGCTGCACATGGCCGGCGTCCGCACCTTCGTCGTCCGCAGCTCGTCCAACGCCGAAGACCTGAAAGACTTCTCGGCGGCGGGCATCTACGAGTCGATCAATCACGTCACCACTGCCGACAAGATCTTCGAGAGCCTGAAGGAAGTTTGGGGTTCGCTGCTGTCGCCCCGCTCGGTGCGGCTCCGCCAGGACGTCGGCATCTCGCTCGACGACTGCTACATGGGTGTGATCATCCAGGAAGAAGTCCAATCCGACATGGGCGGCGTGCTCGTCACGACCAACCCGTCGAATCCCGCGACCGACTTCCGCAACGTCTACGTCAACGTCTCCGACAAGGACGCGATCGAAATCGTCACCGGCAAGACGCTTCCCTACCAATATCTCTACAACACGCTCGAAGGCGGCGGCCGGACCCTTTCCATCGGCTCGTCGAAGACCGATTTGCCGGACGTCAAGCGGGACCGGATTCAACGCCTGGCTTTCGCCGGCCGGCTGCTCCAGTCGCACTTCTCGCAGGACTACTCGTTCTCGACCCCGGCCGACATCGAGTGGGCGGCGAACGGCGAAAAGATCTACATCCTTCAACTCCGTCCCTACGCGGTGTAACGAGTGCAGTCGCTGGTCCGCAAATACATCGGCTTTCAGACGTTCTTCAACCTGCTGCTGTGGGTGCCGATCTTCTATGAGTTCCAGAAGCGCATGGGGCTCTCCGATCCCCAGATCTTCGGGATCCAGAGCATCTATTACGTTTTCTTCTGCCTCTGCGAAATCCCGACGGGGTTCGTCGCCGACCGCTTTGGCTACCGCTTCAGCATGGCGCTGGGCTCGGTCACGCTGGTCGCCGCGAACCTCATTGTGCTCTTCTCGCAGAACTACACCGGGTTTTTGGCGCACTTTCTGGCGATCGCGCTCGGCCGCTCCCTGATGTCGGGCGCCGCCAGCGCGTATCTTTACGAAGCGCTGCGGGTCCGCGGCGAGACCGCGCAATACAAGAAGATCGAAGGCGACGCCCGGTTCTACTCGCTGATCGCCCGTATCGCCGCCTGGGCGTCGGTGGGCTTTCTCCTCGCCTGGCAGGTGTTCTCGCCCTACTGGATCTCGGCAGCCAACGCCGCCATCGCTTTGGGCCTGGTCTGGGCGCTCCCCCGCCTGGCCAACGTTTCCGGGCCCGTCGTCGCCGAGGCCACCGAATCGGGTCTGGCGCAAACCAAGCGCGCCGTCACGACGGTGTTCCGCTCACCGCGCATCATGCTCTTGATGTTCCAGGGCATCGGCATTTTCGTGCTCGTCCGCGTGCTGCAGGTCAACCTTTACCAGCCCGTCCTGAAGGCGAACGCCTTCGACGTCACGACCTTCGGCTGGATCATGTCCCTGATGACGGCCTTCGAAGCGATCGGCTCCAAGGTCGCCCACAAGGTCAAAGCCTGGCTTTCCGACGTGACCACGGTGACGGCCATGACGCTCGTTCTGTGCCTGTGCCTGGTCGCGATCGCGCTGTTCGGCCAGGCGGGAGTACTGGCCGGCTTCTGCGTCTTCTCGCTTGCCTCGGGCGTCGCGTTCCCCGTCCAGAAGCAGCTCCTGAACGACGCCATCACCGACTCCCGCATCCGCGCCACGACTCTGTCGATGGAATCGATCCTCGACCGCGCGTTCTGTTCGCTAGCGGTCCTGCCGCTCGGCGGCCTGGTGGCAGCAGGCCGTACTTCTGATACCTTGTTAGTGACGGCAGGCTTCACGGCCCTCGCCGCAATCCTGATCCAACTCCTTTCCAACCTGTGGAGAAATCATGAACGTCTTCCTTCGTCTGGCAAAAACGTCCCTGGTCTTGGCTTGCCTGACGGCTCCGGTCCAAGCTAAAGCGGCCGACTGGGTCTACATGGACCTCGGCGAAGTCATCGTCACGGGTAACCCGACCGACGGTTACACGTACGTGCCGGGCGCTCTGGAATTTCTTCAGGGGCTACGGGACGCGGGCCTGAAGCTCGCCCTGATGTCGAACATCCCTGAGTCCTGGGGCGTTACCTGCCAGCTGAAGCTCACGACGCTGCAGACGTTCCTCGGCAGCCGCCTGCACGAGCCCGACGCCTTCGACTGGGCGCGCTTCGACGCCATCGTGCTGCCGCCGTTCGACCGTTACCGGAAGCCGCACAAGTTCATGTTCATGCACGGCCTCCAGAACTCGTGCCCTGATCGTGTGCTCTTCATCGGGGAAAACAACGGCGAGATCGACGTGGCAAAGAGCCTGGGTCTGGCGACGTTCCACAAAGATCACGGCGTCGACCTGCCCTCCGTCGAGACGGTGAAGCAGACGATCGACACGGGTTTCTCGTTCGAGCATCCGGCTGATTGCAACTTCAATGCTCTTTACGAAGAGATCGTCTTG
>JAYVBB010000424.1:0-4791 GCA_043750715.1 Pseudomonadota bacterium
CCGACAGTCCTCGGCGGACTGGACCCCGACACGGGCAAGTTCAACGGTCCTCTCGCCCAAACCTACACCGTGACGAAAGTCACCGGCGGTAGTCGCGCCAGTGCGGGCAGTCAGATCAAGGCCGGCAGCCTCGGCGACTTCCAGGTCGCTCCGCCGCACATCGGACCCGTGACGACGGGCGGTACGAAGGCCGACGCCGCGACGACGTACACCAAATACAAAGAGCTCTCCGACAAGGCGATCATCAGCGGCGACGGCGGATACAAGTTTTTCGCCGGCCCGCGTAACGACCCCTTCTTCGTCGACTTGGGCGCCATCTTCGACGCCGCGCAGATCCGGGTGCTCAATACGGGCACCGACCTGCCCCGCGACTCCCTGAAAGGCGTGAACGTGCTCACCATCGCCTTCGAGGTTCCGGTCGCCGACGTCGTGCCGGTTCCCGCCAAGCCTTACTTCGGCGTCTGGGCCACGACCAGCCGCCCGCAAGCGCAGATCCGCCGCCCGGCCGGCAAAGACGACACGGTCGGTGGCGGCTGGGTCCAGGTCTCGCGCCTCGGCAACCCGCTCGTCAACGAAGCGGTCATCGGCTACAAAGACAAAGACCTCTTCAACTACTCGCAGCCCAAAGACGACGCCACGAACTTCGCGCCTTACGTGACGGATCCGCAACTAGGGGCCGTTTTGAACATCCTTTACGCTCCCTCCGTCATCACAAAGCTCACGGAATCCGGTCGTCAGGATCTGGTCGACGTCTTCGTGTTCGGCATCAAGGCCGGTGCGACCAACGTCTCGCGCCACCCCGACGCCAGCGCCACGGGCGGCGACATGATTCGCGTCAACCGGGCGCTGGACCTCGGCGGCGGTTACGTCGAAGGCTGGCCGCTCAACGGCCGCAAGCTCACCGACGACATCGTCGCGACGACGCTGCAGTTCCTAGCCGACTGCAAAGTGCTGACGCAATACGGCGACTTCGACGTCAGCGGCATCTGGCCGAACCATGCCGTGACGAAGACCGACCCCGCGGGCGCGCCCTACAACTGCTACCTCGACGACGGCGTCACCGCTGACGACGTAGTCGCCGGCGGCACCGCCCAGCTGGCCGACTTCCCCTACGTCGGACAACCGCACGGCTCCTACCAGTAAGAGCCTCGCGCATTTGATTCAAAGCCTCGGTTGGCCTATTTGGCAGCCGGGGCTTTTTCTTTGACGAGATCGACCCGGCCGTCGCCGTCGAAGTCGTACACGTAGGATTGGGTCGAGCCGTCGTCGTTCAAAACTTCGACCATTTCATAACGATCGTCGCCGTCGAGATCCCAGCCGCGGAACCCGTCGGCGGTCGACGTCGCCCCGTTCGAATAGTGCCATTCGATCGCGATGTCGGTCCGGTCCGGCAAGGGTTTCGGGTACTTGGTCCGGTTGCCCTCTTTGAGGGTGTAATGCGTGCGCTGGGCGCCTTCGGGGCCTTCCGGCTTGTCCGTGACGCAGCCGACCGGCAGCCAGGCGAACGCGAGCATTGCAATGAAGCGCTTGAGCATGACCCGAACCTCCGCAGCTCTCTTCGGAAACCGGGGGAATTGCCTGAGCCCCATGGGTTTGGTCGTTTCACCAAAAGCTGGCGCGAGGCGTAGCGATTCGGATACAACCCGGCCCGAGGCGTCACCGATCGGGGACATGATGAGGGGCAGCTGAGCCCCTTCCGAGGCATTTGACGCGTGGTATGGGACTTGCTTTGCATCAGGCAGCATCCCGCTTTGGAGGACTCTAAATGCGCATCGTCAATCTCATGGCACTGCTCTTCGCTATGGTCTCCGTCGGCCCGGTGGCGTCGGCCGCTGCCGGTCCCGCCTGCTACTTCGACGTTTACCAACCCGAAGCGATGGTCGCCGAGCTGATGATCGGCTTGCCCGCCTCCGGCATCGCCGTGGTCAACCTGAACCGCGACGCCGATGCCACCAGCTCGCGGATGCTGCTCGTGCGCGACGGCGCGATCGTCGGTGAGCTCTACTCGTCCGTCGACGTGCGAGCCGCGAAATCCGAGATGACGGTGCTCTCCGCCGCCGGTGACGTGCTGCTGCACATGCAAGCCGCCACGTCCCGCTGCAGCAACGGCCGCAAAACCGGACTCTGCACCAAGGTCGAAGCCTACACCGAGCTCGAAGGCACCCTCGACGGCCGCTCGGCTTACTCGCTCTACGCCGCCGCCGACGGCAGCTCTCCCAGCTACTACCGGTACGACGTCGCGGTGAACCGCCTTGAGTTCCGGCGCGCCCTGATCTCGTCGCTCGACTGGCTGACGTCGACCCTCGACGCGACCGACATCACCCGCGAGCCGGTCAACGCTACGGCCGAAGAGCGCTTTTACTGGAAGCTTGCGGCGCTACCGTCGGTCGCGCCGTACCTCGACCGGCTGACGATCGAGACCCGTCGCGGCAACCTGATGGTAACCGGCGTCGTGCCCTCGAACTTCGTCTACGACGCGATCGTCCGCGCCGCGTTCGACGCCGAGATCTGGCACGTGGTACCCGACCTCGTCATCGACACGCGCACGGACACCGCGGACCGGCGCTGGATCCTGAGCCGATGCCTCTGAAGAGCCGAGGTCCTTTCAAAACCCTCTTTAGCTGCAGCCTGCAGCTAAAAAAGCCGCACACCACCTCTGCTTACTGAACCTTGATCCAGAAGCGCGCATTATTCGGACTTCCCAGGAAGTGGTCCCAGGTCAAATAAGTTCCCGAGGGCGTTCCCGCCTGGACTTTGCAGTCGTAGAACTTGCCCTTCTTCACCGGATTGCCGATCGGACCGTGCTCACAGACGTCGCCGTTGGTGTGCAGCACGTGCTGGGTGTTGTCGTCGCTGATGATGCGAATCGTCTGACCCGCTTTGACGATGACCGGAGCACTCTTTTGGTTCCACTCGCCGGAGCCTGTGCCGGAAGCGATGTGGAATTCGACGACGTTCGGGTTCGCGTTCGGAGGAGTGACGATCGTGTCGGGCGTCGGGTCCGGCTCGACGTTGCCGCCGTTGCCGCTGCCCGTGTTACCTGCGAGGTTGCCTTTGCCGAGGCCTGCTTCCTGCGAAGGATAAAGCGGCGCTTTGTGCGCGTCGGGACTGTAGCTCGCGACGATGCCCTGGGACTTCAGCTTCGGGTTCTGCTGACGGTTGTCCGTCGTGCCGGCGAACCAGAAGTTCTGGTATTTGGATTCGTCGAAAGGGTGGAAGCTGAAGATGCCGTCCCGGCCCCACATCTCGCCGTAAAGAACGATATCGCCGAAGCTCGAGCTGAACTGCGTCAGGCCCTTGCCCGCTTCCTGGTGGCAGCGCATGCAGGAGTCTTCGTTGACGGCGATGACGCCGGCTTCGTAGTTTTTCGGGACGATCGACAGGCCGGCCGAGCTGCCGGCGGCATGCGCCGTCAGGCCGTTGCCCGCTTTCCAAACGGCATCGTAGGAGCTCACGAACTTCGTCGTCGTCAAAAGCTCTTTCACGAGCTGGTCGTCACCGAACTCGGGAAGGACGTCGAGAGCGCCGTCCTGGTCGAAGGTCTTCGGGAGGTTTTTGGCGTGGAGGCCTTTGGCAACGAGCGAGCCGGTCGAGCCGAGCTGCGTCACGAGCGTATTGAGTTGGGCGTTGCTGGCGTAGTTCGGGCGTTTCGTCTTGATCGCCGCTTCGAGCGCCGAGGCGGTCGGGAACGGGCGGAAGGCGTTGACGGCCCAGCCGCTGCTGTAGCGGGTGCGGATGCGGATCTCCGAAGGGAGCAGGTCGCCTTGGGCGTTCGTCACGAAGAGCAGCTCGCCGACCATCGCGCCGTTCGGGTAGAGCCAGCCCCAGCTGTTGAGTGAGAAGCTGCCGCCGGGCTGCGAGGTGTTGGTCGTGTAGGTCGAAACGGGAAGCAGCTTGCCGTCTTTCGCGGGAAGCCAGAGGAAGTTGAAGACTTTGATGTTCGTCGCGTTGTCGGTACCGGCCGTCGTCGCGAAGGGGAAGCGCCAGTGCTTGCCTTGCTCGTCAAAGAAGAAGCGCGCGGTCGGCTGCACGGAGTCGGCGATCAGGTCGAACCAGCGGTCGTTCGAGTTGGCGCCGTAGGGAGGCGACTGCTTGATGGACGCCTGGTAGCTCGGCGCCATCGATTCGTGGTCGTACCAGAATGTCTGCTTGCTCTGGAGGATGTCATTGAGTTTCGGGAAGGCGACCGTCGGCAGCGCCGCTTTGACCTTCGCGAGCTTGTCCGCGGGAAGCGCCGACTGCACCGTGACGTCGCTGACGCCTTGGGCGGCGCTCAGGGTCGAATCGTGACTTTGGCCGCAGCTTGCGGCGAGGATCATGACTACGGACACCGAAAGCAGTTGGGTCGTGCGCATGGGTCAGGTCTCGCTTCCGCAGGGAGTTGGATCTCAGGTCCCTTTCCTCTTTCAAGAAATGATCCGGATATAACCCTTTGATTTTGAAAGAATTTAATCATTCCCGAGCGCCTAGCTTTTTGACGGTGTCAGGGTGCTTCCAACACGCTATTCTCCCCTACCCATGGAAGACCCGAAGTTAATTAGAAATTTCTGCATCATCGCGCACATCGACCACGGCAAGTCGACGCTCGCGGACCGTCTCATCGAATTTACCGGCACGCTCTCCAAGCGCGAGATGCAAAGCCAAGTACTCGATAGCATGGACATCGAGCGCGAACGCGGCATCACGATCAAGGCTCAGACCTGCTCGATGCTGTACAAGGCACTCGACGGCAAAACTTACCTTTTCAATTTGATCGACACCCCCGGCCACGTCGACTTCAGCTACGAAGTC
>JAYVBB010000425.1:0-3616 GCA_043750715.1 Pseudomonadota bacterium
CGCCTTCGTCTCACGCGGCGACAAGAGCGGCACGCATGCTGCGGAGCAACGCCTGTGGAAGGCCGCTGGCATCGACATCACGTCCAGCAAACCCGCCGGTGGATCCGAGAACAGGGCGAGCCAAATATCCATCATGCGCATACGCTCTTTGATCTTCAGCCACTCGGTCAGAGTCCAGCGGGTGGTCTCCCGCTCTTCCTGAGTCTTGATGACGTACGTCGTAACCTGCGTCTCGCCCGCTGATGCGACACCGGGAGTCAAAATCGCCATTGCCAGGAAGTATTGCGACAAGAATTTGTTGCGCATAGACCCTCCTCTTCCACAAAGAGAAGATCGGGCCGCAACTGCTGGCGATTTAGATTTATTTCAGGAAAATGCCAAGTCCTCGGATCGACTTGGGATTCAAAGGCCCTCAGCTCCCTTCGGTGACGACAATTCGCACCACGGAATCAATGGTCAGGTAACTTTCGGGGATCATGACGGTGTTGCCCTCGCGCGTGAAGTCCGGGACGTAAGAGCCGTCGACGTAGACCTGGACGGAGGCGTCGTCGGGCAACTCGCCGGAAATCTCGAACGAGGTGTACCGCTCCATCACGTATCTGTAGGAAATGGTCACCGGCCCGAGCTCCTCGCCGTTGCAGGAGTACGTCACGAGGTGTTCTTCCAGGCGCACGTCGGTGATGCAGCCCGTCTTGCCTTCCTCGGTCTTGACCTGCAGCGTGCCCGCGATCGGGTCGTGCAGGAGTTCGTGCGTCAGCGCGTCTTTCTCGCTGCCGTAGTCGTAAGTGACGATCACTTTGCGCGCGTCCCAGACGTCGCCTTCCGTGAACACCAGCGAGCCGCCGTCCACCTGCACTTCGACGGCTTCTCCCGTCGCCGCGTCCTTGGCCCAAACCCACTTCGTGCCTTCCGTGGCGTTCTGCCAGCCCGGAGTGTAGCGGAGCGTTTTGCCGTCCTTCACGCGGTGGCTGACTTTGACCTCGGCACCGTCGCCCGGAGGATCTTTGAAGGTGATGACGCCCGTCGTCTCGTCGTACTGGTAGTCGGTGGCCGGAGCGCCATTGACCCAGACTCCGACCGGAGCACCGTTCATCAGGAGCTTGGCAAGGTCGAGGATGGCCGGTAGCACACCTTCCCTCCGGTACTTCACTTTCACCTGGGCGTCGTCGGCAGGCATGTCCATCAGCACCAGCTCGTTGGTCTGGTCGTCGAACGTCATGCGCGAAGGATCGACGCGGTTGCCGTCGACGTAGACTTCGACGGTGTCGAGCGCGGCTTTGCTACTGAGCGCGAAGCGGTCGGTCTTCGGAGTCGCGTCGTAGCGATAACCTACTTTGAGCTTGAGCGATTCGCCCGAAACGTTCTTGAGCTTCAGCATGCTGCCGACCACCTCGAAGTCGGTGAACGGCTTGCCGTCGACTGTCGCCACGATCGTCGCCCCCGGCGCCGGCTCGTGCTTCAGCGCGTAGTCGTACTTGACGTTCCGGGCCACGTCTTTCGAGATCTTCTCGAGGATTGCTTCGTAGTCGTTGGTGTTCGGGTCGGCGTCGAGACAGATCTGGCCTTTGATGCCACCGAGCGCCGTCACGACGTCGACGTAGCGTTTGCCTTCCGTCGCATTGCCCGATTTGCAGTTGGAATAGGTCGGGTCGCCCGCGTCGAGCTTCCAGGTCAAGGCGTAAGCTTTCAGCTTGTCGTCCGACCGTTTTTTCCTGAGCAGCGCCAGCAAGTCTTTTGGCGCGTCGTTTTCCGGGCAGAGGTTGGTTTTGCAGTAGCTCTGCTCGTCGGAGACGAAGAACACAGCGAGCGACGAGTCGTCCCGGATCCACTTGTCGCCGCACTGGTCGTCGGCGACCCGCATGGCTTGTTTGATCCCGCGTTCGTGGCCGGAGCCGGCGATGCCGATGCCGTTGACCGTGTCGAAGAAGTTCTTTTCGGGATCCGCGTCGCCCTTTTTGATCGGCTTGCCGGGCGTCGCGACGTTCTGGAGCAGGCACGGCAGGTCGTTGGCGTTGTCGTTGTCCCCGGGTTTGACCGTCGTCGTAACGACGCCGATCTGCCAGTCGGTCGACTTCAAATACTTGGTCAGGGAACCGAGGTTCGGGGCCAGGCTCGCCTGTTCGTCGGCCATCGAGTTGGAGTCGTCGACGACGACGATCAGGTCGACCTTGCCTGCCGACGAGATTTCGAATTCCTCTTCGCTGAAGTTGCCGTCGTTGCCTTGCTTGAAGGAGTCGACCCCGACCGGGCGCTCCTGCTGGCGCAGGGACGACGTCACCGGCGGCTTCTCTCTCAGCGTCACTTCCTCTTCGACGAGGCCGAACGCCGGCACGTAGGCGACCCTTTCGTCGTTCAGGAGCGCGGCGGGAAACTCCTGGTCGCTGATGACGACCGGGTTCGCCTTGTCCGCCGTTTGACCGGCGAATTCTACTTCCTTGTTGCAGCCGGTGACCAGCATGGCCACGAACAAAATCCGTTTCACGGCGTAAAACCTCTAATCAATTTTCGGAAAAACCTAGCGATGCCTGTCTTTTCGCGTGAAAACGCCGGAACTTGAAAAAATACCGCCCGTTTCCGACGATCCCCCGGATTTCCTTGGAGAACTTAAATTGGATCAAGGCGCTGCGGCGCCCCTCTGATAAGTGGTCATGATCCTTCGCCTCACGACCTCGCTTTTGGTTCTGTCCCTAGTCGCCTGCTCGGGCGGCTCGGACGATCAGGCCCGGTCCCCGCCGAAGCGCCGGAGTTCGCGGAGCTGAAGCTCGCCGCCTTCCAGTACAAGGAAAACAACAAAGGCGGCGGCTCGTAATGCGGCATCGTCGGCGACGGCGTGAGCGTCAACGCGTCGGCGCTATTCCTGGCCTTGCTCCTGCCGTTGCTCCTTGTGACGCGCCAGACCCGAGTCGCCAAGAAACGGGCGTAGGGTGCCAGGCCGAAGAGTCGGCGTCGAAATCCGGCAGGCCGAGGTTGCTCACCGTGATCACGACTTCGCGCGGCTCGTCGGCTCCGAGCGTCCCGCCGCAGGTCGGATCGACGACTGGCGCGTCGCCTTGGCAACGAACGCCCGAGGCGAGGACGAGCCACGAGGCCCGCAGCTCGACGGCTTCGTCGGTCTGCAGCTCGAAGGCGCGGGGACGCCAGCCGGCCGCATCCGAAGTAAAGCGCAGGAAGGCGTGCGAGAAGGGCTGGAGTGGGTGTGCCAGCGGCATGGCCTCGTCCCCTGCCGGCATGGCGCCGTCGACGTCGAAGAACGGGTCGATGGTCTGGTCCCAGACGCCGCCCTCTTTGAAATGGCGCCCGTCGTCCCGGCTGCCGAGCATCAAGCGCCACTCGGCGAAGCGGTGGAAGGCGCTCTTTAGGCCTCCATGGTCCCTGAGTTTCGCTGCGATCGCATCGAGGTAGTCGGGCTCGTTGGTGATGTCGTCCTGGACGGAGTCTTCCCAGATCCCACGGATGAACGCCCCGTCGCCCGCGCCGTACGCCTCGTCGAGGTAGGAAAGAAACATTCCCGACCCGTACTGATAGGGGTCGGCCAGGCTTATGTAGTTCAACGCCTGCCACGGCTTACGGTTGTAGTAGACGTAATAGCGCCAGTAGAAGTCCTCGTCCGGAAACA
>JAYVBB010000426.1:0-3066 GCA_043750715.1 Pseudomonadota bacterium
AAGACGGCGTCGTACGGTCACTTCGGTCGCGACGAGTTCCCCTGGGAGAAGCTCGACAAGGTCAGCGCGCTCAAGGGTTAAAGCAAGCCAAAACCTAAAATCAAAAACCAAAAAGCCAAAAGCTAAAATTAGCTTTTGGCTTTTGCCGTTTGGACTTAGCATTGGGGTGATGACCTCCCTCGCAGCTAAAGACTCGAAACCCCGGACGCCGAAGCTCAAGAAGCTCTATCTCATCAATAGGGACTTCCAGCTGCGCTATACCAAGGTCGCGGTCATCGTCGGCTTCTGCTCGACGATGCTCACCCTCTTCCTGGTGCTCTTCCCGCTCTTCCAATTCCAGATCATCCGGTTCCCGAACTTCCTGCCGGCGCCCTTCCTGTGGGCGATCGCGCTCGCGGCGCTCCTGAACTTCGCCATCGTCGCGACCATGGGCATTCTCGTAACGCACCGGATCGCCGGCCCCATGTTCAGCCTGGTCCGGCAGTTCCGGCGGATCACCGACGGCCGCTTCGACTCCCACCTGAAAGTGCGAGACGGCGACGACCTCAAATACGTCGTCCGGAATTTCAACGAGATGGTCGACCAGCTCGAGTCGCAGACGCGGCACGACCTGAAGCTACTGGACGAGTTGATTCAGAGCCTTGCCGGAGACCAGCTGGCGAAGGCGCAGCGTCTCCGGGACCAGATCGCCGGCCGCATCGTGGAAGGGGTCAAACCGTGATCGAACGCCTCATCGGCACTTGCGCCCACAAATCCCCGACGGGGATCATTCTCGACGTCCAGGGCGTCGGCTACGGCGTCGAGATGACCGAGCCGTCGCTGGCCCGTGTGCCGCTGGGCCAGCCCCTCACCGTCTGGGTCCATACCCATGTTCGCGAGGAAGCGCTGCGGCTCTTCGGCTTTCTCACCTATGACGAACGTCAGCTCTTTGCCCTGCTGCTCACGGTAAGCGGCGTCGGGCCGAAGCTCGGCATCGGCATTCTTTCTCACGTGGACTGCGCCGCGCTTCTCGGGGCCGTCGAGCGCGACGACTCCGAGCTCCTCGAGGCCGTGCCCGGCATCGGTGCCCGCCAGTCGAAAAAGATCATCCTCGAGCTCAAACCCAAGATCCCGAAGCTCACCGGCATCGCGCTGTCGGCCCCCGCCGCCCTGCAGACCGTCCTCGGCGCCACCAAGGGCACCGGGATCAGTCCGGAAGTGTTGAAGGATCTGCGCTCGGCCTTGGACAACTTCGGCTATAAAGAAAAAGAGTACGCGTCCGTCGTGAAGCGCCTCGAGAAGGATTCCAAGGAGCAGGACCTGGCGGGCCTCATCCGCTCGGCGCTTGCCGAGCTGACCGGCGCCGCCGCCGCTCGCAATCAGGAGACCCTCTTTTGACCGAGCTGGAGAAGAGCCAAGTCGTCATCGAGCGCGTGATCGGCGGCCAGACTCAGGTCGAGGACCAGGCTCTCGAGTTCTCGCGTCCGGAGCTGCGCCCGAGCCGTTTCGACGACTACATGGGCCAGACCCACGTCAAAGACAACCTCAAGGTCTACGTCGCTTCGGCGAAGCAACGCCAAGCCTCGCTCGACCACGTCATCCTTCACGGCCCGCCCGGCCTAGGCAAAACAACGCTCGCGCGCATTCTGGCGCATGAGTTGGGGGCGGCGATCTACGAGACGCGCGGTCCCGCCATCGAGCGCGCCGGCGATCTCGCCGGCATCCTGACCGGCCTCACGCCGGGCAGCGTGCTGTTCATCGACGAAATCCACCGCCTCGGCATCAAGGTCGAGGAAGTGCTTTACTCCGCGATGGAAGACTTCCAGCTCGACATCGTCGTCGGCCAGGGCCCCGCGGCCCGCGCGATCCGGATGCCGGTGGCTCCGTTCACGTTGATCGGCGCGACGACGCGCCTGTCGCTCCTCTCCAAACCGCTCCTCGACCGCTTCGGGATCCAGGAACGCCTCGACTTCTACGAGCTCCCGGCCCTGGTCGGGATTCTCCGCCGGAGCGCCGGCATTCTCGGCATCGACGTCACGGAAGACGGGGCGAAGGAAATCGCATCGCGTTCCCGCGGCACGCCCCGGATCGCCAACCGCTTGCTGAAGCGCGTCTGGGACTTCACTCTCGGCTACGGATACAAATCGGTCGACCGGCAGGTCGCCGACCAGGTGCTGACGCGCCAGGGAATCGACCCGCTCGGCCTCGACCGCGTCGACCGCCAGATTCTCAAGATCGTCCTCGAGCAGTACGACGGCGGCCCGGTGGGCATCGAAGCGCTCGCCGCCACGCTCAACGAAGATCGGGCGACGCTCGAGGAAGTCTACGAGCCTTATCTCGTCTATCAGGGATTTCTCGGGCGGGGGCCGCGCGGCCGCGTCCTGACCGCGCTGGGACGAACTCACCTGGCGGAGAGTCGTGGAAACTGAGCCGCTTCTCGACGACGATGACGACACCGAATCGCCGGCAGACGACGAAGTCGCCGGCGTACTCGACGCGAACGGCAAGTCGCAGCAGAAGAAGTACATCAAGTCGACGGTCGCGGTGCACGACCGGACCCAGATCGAAACCGTCTTCGACTACTACCTGTATCGGGGCGCTCCGGAGCAGCCGGGCAAAGCCAGGGACAAGACTCTACGCTACCAGGTGGAAGCCTTTCTGTTCTTCCCCCGTCAGTTCGGCCTGGACCAGCTCAGCTACCCGAAAGAAAAGTTCTACAGCGACATCCGGCCGATGATCCGCTTCCGCGAGCCGAAGCTCGGCTTCAAGCAGATGCTCGGGTTGAAGCCCGGAGCGCAGTCGCCGCTGGTGTTCCTGAAGCATTACATCGCGTCGCTCGAGCAAGGCCAGCTGCTGGAGCCGGTGCAAAACGCGGTCGACGAAGTCCGCCTCTTCGCGTGCTCGTTCGTGAGCAACTACCTCCGCGGCATCGACCGCTCGCGCAAACGCATGGCCGGATTCAAAGGCAAGACCTTGGAAGAGGGCGGCGACAACCTCGCCAAAGCCTTCGGCCGGATGACGCGCATCCTGGAAAAAAGCCATCAGGTGCTGCTGGAATACCGCGCCCTACTAGACGTTTTGATCAAG
>JAYVBB010000427.1:0-2519 GCA_043750715.1 Pseudomonadota bacterium
CCCTTGGGGCCTCGCGCAGCGATGCAGCTAAAGCGGGAGTCAAAGGGGCTGCAGCCCCCTTGCTTCACGAAAAAAACCCCTGTCTCTTCGCTGGGAAAAAACAGGGGTTTCATAAACCAAAACCTAAAGCACTAATTTAAAGAAGCGAGTAAGCGAAGAACGCGGCCATGATTCCCATGATCATGCAGCCGGCGACCAGGTAGGTCCACTGCATGCGCGCTTTCTTCGAGTCGTCGGCGCGACGCGTCAGCGGAACGAGGTGACTGACCTTCTTCGCTTCCTTTTGGGCGTCTTCGATCGCTTCGACGATCTTCGCGCCATCTTTGCTACCGAGGATCCGGTAAACTTCCGAGCCGCATTTGCCACAGCTGCCGTTGACGGCGCGGCTGTTGTTGTCGAACACGACGGTGTGCGCGTTCTTGGTCGGCGTGTGCTCTTTGCACTTCACGCAAAAGGCGTCCGGGTACTTCTTCTTCTCTTCGGAGGTCATCGGGACCTTGATGCCGAAGTCCTTGCCCTTCGGCAGGATCTTGTAGACCTGGGTTTCGCAGGTCGGGCACACGCCTTTGAGGGCGCGGGCGTTGTTCTGCAAAACCACGGTGTGTTTTTGCAGCGTGTCAGTGTGGGAACCACACTTTACACAGTAAGCGTTTGGGTACGACATGGGGCTTCCTCTTTGGAACGACGGGGTGAGACGGCAGGAGGGCGCTTTCCTCCGACCGCTGAAAGAGCAAGACCCATGCACGCCATCCGTTTTATCCAACCCATTAAAATCATGGATGTATTGGCATGGGGAGCCGGGGAGACCGATGTCTAAGGTTTTGACACCCATCGAATTCGACTATGATTAAGAGCGATTTCCTCGATTTCCCCAAATCGGTTGCCAAGGACCCATGATGCGCCTTCTTTTGACGCCGTTTCTGTTCGCCGCTCTGGCCGTGGGCTGCCAGACGACCGACCGCGAGGCCCCCGCGAGCAGCATCGAGGAAGCCAAAGGCCCGGCGGAGCCCGCAGCCGCCAAGGGCGAGGACGAAGCGCCGAAAGTCGGCCCGATCGGCGACGAAGACCTGCGGCGTATCATCTATAAAGCCATGGACGCCCGGATCTCGAAGAAGTCCGCGCTCGGCGAGGACGGCGAGCAGGTGACGGAGATCGGCGACTTCGAAAGCTTCAAGTTCACGATCACGCGCCTAGGCAAAGGCAAGGATGACGCCACCGGCAGCGACGTTCCCGACAACGCCGACGTCGACGTCACCGGCTGGTACAAAGTGTCGGTCTCGTCCAAGGACAGTCCCGACGCGGCGCCCGCTTGCACGAGCTTCGACGCGACGCTGACGATGGTCCGCGCCGGCGGTGAATGGCAGGTGCCGGAAGGCAACGACGCCCAGATCACGCGCGAAGACGGCGAGGACTGCTTCTGAAGAAACGCCGCCAACGGTTGGCGCAGACGAAGCAGCACTTCAGCCCGGGAGCCATGCCCGGCACGCTCGCTGCCTCTCCCGGCGCGTCGAAAACGGTCATCAACGTCATGGGATACGGCCCGACGACGATCGAGGAGCACTACGAGCAGACGGTCGACCAGGTGAAGGCGATCCTCGGCAAGCATCCGGTGCTCTGGATCAACGTCGAGGGTTTGGCGGACGTGCCGCTGATTGAAGGACTCGGCGACCTGTTCAAGATCGACAAGCTGGCGCTGGAAGACGTGCTCAACACGCGGCAGCGCCCGAAGACCGAAGAGCACGATTCCTACGACTTCGTCGTCGCGCGCAAAGTGAACTACGACACCTGCTTCCACACCGACCAGGTGTGCCTCTTCTTCGGCAACAACTGGGTGCTCTCTTTCCACGAGCATGCCTCGACTTTTCTCGAGCCCGTGCGCGAACGCATCGAGAAGTCGCGCGGGAAAATCCGCAAGCTCGGCTCCGACTATCTCGCGTACGCCATCATCGACTGTCTGGTGGACCACTACTTTCCGGTGCTCGCCTGCTTTCACGACCAGGTCGCCGACCTCGACGCCGAAGTGTTCGCTAACCCGTCGAAGGATTTCCTCTCGGTGCTCCGGGATCTTCGGAACGCCTTACTGAAATTCCAAGGCATCGCGATGCCGATGCTGGACGTGCTGAACAAGTGGCTGGCCCATCCGGGCGGCCGCGTCGCCAACACGTCCAAACCCTACATCAAGGACTGTCTGGACCACGTGCTGCAGGTCATCGACCAGATCGAGTCGCTGCGCCTCAACAGCTCGGACCTGATGAACCAATACCACTCCAACATGACACACAAGCTGAACGAGACGATGAAAGTCTTGACCATCATCTCGACCATCTTCATTCCCCTCACGTTCATCACCAGCATCTACGGAATGAATTTCGACACGAATGCCTCACCTTGGAACATGCCGGAGCTCAAATGGGCCCACGGTTATCCGACGGTGATCGTCGTCATGCTCGCGATCGGCGTCAGCATGTTGTTCTACTTCCAACGCAAAGGCTGGCTTCGCGCCGAAAAAGATCACGAAG
>JAYVBB010000428.1:0-3320 GCA_043750715.1 Pseudomonadota bacterium
AGCCAGCCTTCGGGCTTCTTCTCGCCGCTGGGTGACCAGCTTCCCCAAGGCCTCGAAAGCGCGCTCGCCGTGCAGGCCCTCTTCCCGCTCATCACGGGCACGGAAATGGGTTGCGGCATCGTCGGCATGAAGACCTTCGTGAGCCAGGCCGTCGCCCCAATGTGGTCGGACATCATGACCCGCGTCCTCGCGCGCACCGACTACCAGCAAATGTTCGCCGCCGCCTATCCGGAAGCGAACGGCCAATACGGCATCGAACACCTGGCCAACGCCATCGCGTCGTTCGAGTCGAAGCAGTGGCGCGCCATCAACTCGCCCTTCGACCGCTACGTCCGCGGCGACGACCGGGCGCTCTCGGAAACGCAGAAAATCGGCGCGACGTACTTCTACGGCAAAGCCAAATGCGCGACTTGCCACGCCGGTCCGCTGCAAACCGACCACGGCCGCCACGCCATCGCCATGCCGCAATTCGGCCCGGGCGCCGGTGACGGCGCGAACGGCTACGAAGACCTGGGCTTCGGCCGCATCTCGGGCAACCCGTCGGACAACTACAAGTTCAAGACCCCGAGCCTTCGTAACGTCTCGGTGTCCGGTCCCTGGGGCCATAACGGCGCGTACCGCTCGCTCCGCACCTTCGTCGAACACTACAGAAACCCGCGTGCCACGCACGACATGTGGCGTCCGGACATGGCGATCCTGCCGGCCGGCTTCCACCTCGACCGCGACCTGATGGGCGCCTGGGGCGACCAGCAAGCGCGCGAGCGGATCAAAGCCGCCTCCGAGGTCGACCAGATCCCGATGACGGACGCCGAAGTCGAAGCCATGATGCAGTTCCTGCTGTCGCTCACCGATCCGCGCGTTGCCCAGAACGAGTCGACGCACGTCGTCAACGGCCGCTAACCGGCCGTCATTCCCAGCGGTGCGCAGCAACGCGCTGGGAACCTAGACCTTCAGAGGCAGGCGTCGGACCCGAATTGCATACAGGTCCCGCCTGCCGTTCTCTGGACACAGTATGGCTGACACTCCGGATAAACGCCGCAGTAGTCAGGCCCGTGGCCGAGGCACATCCCGTTGATCGAACGCTGCGTACAATGCGGAATGCACTCGGTCCCTTCGTACGGCGTGCAAAAATCCGGACCGTAGCCGAGGCACATCAGGTTGATGGACCGCTGGGTGCAGGTCGGAACGCAAACGAGACCCTCTTGGGTCTCGGCGTGAGCGAGCGGCGACAGGAGCAGGCTCAGGAAAACGAGTAAAGGTCTCATGGGGAATCTCCTTTCCCATGAGACCTAGCACGCTCAATCGTCGTCGTCCGAGTCTTTTTTGTAGCGGTCGCGGAAGAGGTCGAGATTATAGCCTTCCAGCGACTGCACTTAAGGCGTCTTGCCGTAGGTCAACCGCTCGGCTTTGCCCAAGGCGGACGGGAAGAGGAGGAACAGGTAGCTCGGAGTGATCGCCATCGCGCTTTGCTCCTCGACCTTCGTGATGTCGACGAAGTTGTCGGAGAGGCGCACCCGGTAGATGTCCTGCGCTTCGAAATAGAAAGGGTCCTCGAAGGAGGGGTCGTACTCCCGGCTGGGGTCGAAGGCGATGGTGAGAGTCGTCGAGACGGGATCGAGCCAGGTCTGGGTGATCTGTTTCCCACCGTAGGACAACGGCTTCCGCACGAATTTGCCGTCGTCGCCTACGTAAATGATTCTGGCCCCGTCGAGGCCATCCGCGTCGCCCCTGAAGATGGCGTGCGGCGTATAGTCCCGAAATTCGCCGAAGACCTGCTTGCCGGTGACGTCTTCCTGATCGAGGATCGTCATGCTTTGGAGGTCGATTGCCAGGTACCGGTTCTTCACGAGGTCGGAGTTCTGATCGTAGACCATGACCACGTTTGGCTGGTTCGGCACGGAAGCCAGCCACGCCATGGACTTCGAATCGAGGACGTCAAAGCTCGTGTACTGCCAGGCCTGCGCCGCGATCGAGGCGCCGAGGTCGATGATCGCGAGCGACGTTTCGCCGACCGAAAGGACGAGGCGGCCGTCGTCGAGCATGGTGCCGGCGCCGATCAGCTTGTCGCCCGGGAAGAGGCTGCCTGCCGTCCAGCTGCCGACGATGTCACCTGACGGGGAAAGCGCCATGATCGCCATGCTCTTGAATTCGTCGGCTATCAACAGGTAGTGATGCACCGGGTCGAACGCGGCACTGCTGATCTGACCGGCGAGCCCCACCGGATTTTTTGAGACCGAGCCGTCCTTCTTGATGATCGCGTAGTCGGTCTCGGCGACCGAGATGAAATACTCGCCGTTGCCCGAACCGAGGACGCCTTGCTTGTCGGCGTCAAACGGCAGCGACAGCGTCAGCACGTGGGTGAAGGGCTCCAGCGTGAATTGTTGAACCGTCTTGCCCTTGCGGTCGACGATCGTCAGGGCGTTCGAGTCGCCGGCGCGGAAGAGGTAGGACGTGCTGAAGAACTCGGGCTTGCGGCCGATCTCGGAGTCGCGCTGGTTGGCATCCGTGAGCGCCGTCGAGTTGCCGCAACCTTGCGTGAGCATCGCCGCGACCATGGCGGCGGAGAGGATTTTAGAAAGCATAGCTGCCTCCGATCAGGATGCCGTGTTGCACGGACTTTTGCTCGAAGTCGAGCTTCTCGAATTTGATGGTGTGAAAGCTGGCGTAGAGCCGGATGTCGATCCAGAAGCGCCAGAACGGGAACATGAAATCGTTGCCGACGAGGCCGCCGGTGGAATCGCTCTCGTCTTCCAGCGAGACGAGGTCGTCCGAGATTTCGATCGTGTCGTGCGCCGCGAGGACGCCGGCGTAAGTCAGCAGATGCAGCTTTCGGAAGAACCCGTTGGAGCTGCGGTGCAAGGGCACCCATTCGTAAGTCGCGGCAAGACGGGTCTGGCCGCTGTTGAAAGTCGACGTCACCCCCGGCTCGTGGTCCTGCTCGCTGGAGAGTCCCGCAAAGGAAACCAGGAGTCCGATCTGGCTGGGCTGCCACTCGAAGTCGAGCGAGGATTCGTGCAGCCAATTGTCCTGCAGGATGTTGCGGAATTTTTCGCCGGCGACTTCGGCGCCGCCGAAGTAGAGGCTGACGCGCCAGTTGCGGCTGTCGACGTAGTCGAAGACGTAGGGGTCGACGTAGATGGTGTCGGAACTCATCAGACGGCCGCCGCCGTCGATCAGGTCGACCTTCTCGCGGAAGTCGGAGCCTTTGAGCGTGATCTCGTCCTTTTTCAGGTCGAGGACCTCATCGCCGATCCGGAGCTTGAAGGTGTTGCCGCGGTATTCGGCGGGCACTTTTACCTGCCACGGGCCGTATTCCTCGA
>JAYVBB010000429.1:0-7103 GCA_043750715.1 Pseudomonadota bacterium
CTGGCGAAGACGTTCACGGCGTCCAAAACCGACATCATGCGGCTGGCAGTCCTCAAAACTTTCGAGGCCTCCCCGTCGCAGGAGCGCAAAGGGCAGAGCCTCGTCGACGTCGGTCGCGGCTACGAGACGTACATTCCCGCCGCGGGCTGGGTCGACGTCGCGAAGGAAAAAACCCGCATGGCGGGCGAGGTCGCGCGCGTCGACAAGATTCTGAAGGGCATCGAAGCCAAGCTTGCCAACGCCAGCTTCGTGGAAAGAGCCCCGCCGGAAGTCCTCGAGCAGACGACTTCGCAGCGGGACAACATGAAGGCACAGCTGGATAGCTTGAAACGGAATCTGGACGCATTGGCGTAGGCATGAATACGGATGTATACGGAATCTCTACCGTAGACCTCATAACGTAGCGGAAATATTCCGATAGGAAGTCTCCAGACCAATTGAACGGTCAATCAACATGGGGAGTTCTAAAATGAAGTTCGCGGGTCTCAAATTTTGCGATGCCTTGCTGGTCCTGGTCTCCGTGAGCGCCGTCGGCTGCGGCAGCGCCGAACAGCTAGATCTTAGAAAGGGGCATAGTGGCTCGTCGGATGACTCGACCGCGCTTACGGGCGGAAAAGCCAATAGGGGCGCCTCGCAGTCCGAACCTGGTCAAGGCACTCCTGGTCCTTCGACTTCCGTTTCAAGCAATACGAAGAACAACACGCGCTACCCGTCGGGGAACATCTGCACGCTTTCCCGTGAGAAATTAGAGGAAGCGGGAATTCTTTCATACACGGGCAAAATCGTTCCCATCGGCGAGTTTTCCTTAATGAAGGGCTCACCTTCTGATGGCGATTCCGCTGTGGAACCGCCGCGTGCGGAAACGGAAGTCATCGACGGTGTAGAGTACCAAATCTACTACACTCTCGAAGCCAGCTGCCATTCCCGAGCCAATAACTCTGTATTCGCATTTCTCGGCGAACAAGACAGCCTCGCGCTTCAGGAAAGCCTTTTCAACGCTATGTGCCAGAAGGGACCTCAGCCGTTGTCAGACTCTCCTGTCACCAACCAGACCAGCGTGGCTACGCGCAAACCGGTTTATTCCGCGAAGCAGTTTTGGCGGAGCTTCGAAAGCCGAAAATGCGTTGAATCCAAACTCAAACACTACATCGATGGCGACGGCAACGAAGTCGTCTTCGGTCAAAGCGGCGCAGTGGGACATCCCGTCAATTAACGCCGGGAACACTCTTTGCTTCGCTGTCGATTTTGAGCTCGGATAAAACGTCGGGGGAGACATGCTGCCGCATGTCTTCGACGACCCTGGTGATCGGAATCGCCATGTTGTAGGTGTCCGTGCCACCCCAGTGCAAAGCCACGATGCGGCCGGTAGCCCTATCCAACACGGGCGAACCGCTGGATCCCCCCTCGGTGTCGCAGGTATGCGTGATCGTTTGGCGCTCGGACTGCTCTTCCGTTTCAATGGTGCGCAGCACGCAGGTGGCACTGCGGTCGATCTCCTTTAAGCGGGCCGCGGGGTGCGAAGCGACTATCAGCTGCTGGCCGACCGTGATCGCGCCGTCCCAGAGCGTCGCGACGGGATAGTCGGCCGGGACGCTTTCCTCGACCTTGCCTTGCTCGGGCGAGGCTTCCGGAGTCGTCGTGACGGTGAAGACCACCTGGTCGAGCGTGCCGACGTCCTGGGCCGCGACGTCGACGAGTTTCAGAGTCCAGACGCCTTGCGGATCCTCGCCTTTGAGCACGCGGAGCAGCGTGAAATCGTACGTTTTGTCGATGTTGTCGGCGGAACCGCCGGCGCGGTCGTGTAGCTTCACCTCGGTGCCGGCCGGCGACGTGAGCGAGATCACGAGGTCACCGATGTAGGTATGGGTCAGCTTGAGCGCGATCTTGAGGTCGGTCAGGTCACCTGTCGACGGAATCGTGAAGGTCCGTTCAACCCCGGCGTCGTCCGCGTCCGGGATCGCGAGGCGGAGGTTATCGTAAGCGTACGTCTTGGTCGTGCCGGTGCCGCCGACCGTGCCAAGGAACTCGACCTGGTAGAGGGCATAGTCGAACGGCAGACTCGTGCTCAGAACTTCCTTGCAGCCGAAAAGGAGCTGCTGGTTGGCCGGCAGGTCCCGCTCGTAGCCGAGGTGAAATTGAATTTCGGCGCACGGCACGAAGTCGAAGCAGTGGTAGTTGGTTAGGAAGAGATTTTCCCCGACTCGGGAACCGGTACAGAACCCGTCGCCGTCGGCTTTCGTTTCCACTCGGGCGACGATGCGGGCCAGATCGTAGGCCGCGGTGCCCTTGGCGTTCTCGATCGCTTCCAGGTCATTCTGGCCGATGATGCGGCGTTCGCGGAGCCACGCCGGCACTTCCCCTGCCGTCGCGACGTGCGCCAAAAAGCCGCCCAAGATCAGGGACATGATTACGCCAAGCTTCATGCTTGTCTCTCCTAGCCGTCAGGGTTTCTAGGCGTGAGAAAAACATAAACTGGCCGGCCAGTCAACGAGTCAGAGAGGCGCACCGGACGATCTTCGCGAGCGCCTGTACGAGCAGCTCCCACGAAATGTTCAAGGCGGGCGTAATGCTTAGCACTTCGCCTTTCTCACCAGCGCAGAGCGCAATCACACCCTGGCCGCGGAGCTGGTCCATGAGACGCGCACCGGTGCCGCTTTCATGAAACTCGATGCCGAGCATCAAACCTTCGCCGCGCACATCTTTGACGTTCGGGTGCTTTGACAAGGCGGTTTGCAGCCACGAGCGCGCCTGCGCGCCGAGCTCCAGCGAGCGGGCCGCAAGATTTTCCCTTACGAGCTCCGCGAGCGTCGCCTTCGCGATTTCGCACGAAAAGGGATGACCGAAAAAGGTGCCGGTGTGCAGCGCCTCGCCGGGGCTTTCCGGCCACGCATCCATCGCCGCGCGCGTTCCGGCGCAGGCAGACAGCGGAAAGCCGCCGCCGAGCGCCTTGCCGAAGCAGACGAGGTCCGCCGGCACTTCCGCGGCTTGCGTGATTTTTCCGGCGCGGCCGAGACCCGTGAACACTTCGTCGTAGATCAGAAGCGCCTTCTGCTCGTCGGCAAACGCGCGGAGAGTTTTCAACCAGGAAGCACCCGCCGGACGAATGCCGGCACGGCCTTGCACCGGCTCGACGAGAATGCCGGCAAGTCCCAAGCCCTTTTCCGTGAGGCGTGCCGCCGCACCCGCAAGCTCGGCGGGCGACGCGTGGAACGGCAGGATCTCGACGACGTCGAGCGACGCGTAATTTTCGAAGGGCGCGCGGAAATCCGCACGGGACGTCAACGGCAGGATCCCCAGGTCGAGGCCGTGATAGCCGCCTTGAAAAGCGATGAAGCCCGACCGCTTGGTTGCGAGGATCGCGGTCTTCACCGCCAGCTCGACGGCCTGCGCTCCGGTAAGTGCCAACGCAATTCGCGAAAGCTCTTTCGGGAGCAGCGCGGCCAGCGCTTCGATCAGCTCGACCTTCGCGACGGAAGGATAAACGTCGCCCATAGCATGATTCACCGGCGCGGGACCCGTGCCGAGCCGGCTTCGGTAGATTTCGTTCTGCGCTTCCGGATGATGGCCGAGGGCGAGCGCGCCGAACCCAGCGCAAAGGTCGATGAATTCGTTGCCGTCGACGTCATAGACGAGCGAGCCTTTGCCCGTCGCCATCACGAGGCTCGGATCCTTCGCGGCGTAGGTCGAGTCGCGGCATTCTACCGCCTTCAGACGCTTCAGCAGAATGTCGTTCTGTGACGTCATACGCCTTTGGCCCTTGGGCCCCAGATGTACTTGTGCTGCTGCAGCTGGAGACGACCCGGCGCTTTGGCGTCGTCCATCCAGGCCGCCAGATCCTTGGGATTCACGTGGCCCCAGGCGCAAGAGAAGAGGAGGTGGAACCGCTCGTCGAGTTTTTCCTGGCGGACGAGCTCCATCGCCCAGTCGAAGTCATCTTTGCTCGCGAGGACGAATTTGATCTCGTCGCTGGCTTTGAGGAGCTGGAGGTTGCCGAGCAGATTGCGGTCGGCCATCCCGCTGCCCGGGCACTTGATGTCCATGATGACGTGCGTCTTCGGGTTCAGACCTTCGAGGGTCTCCGAGCCGCTGGTCTCGAGCAGGACCTGGTAACCGCGCGAGACGAGGCCGTCGATCAGGGACTTTGCAGGCTTCTGCGCCAGCGGCTCGCCGCCGGTCAGCTCGACCATCTTCACGCCTAGGCGCTCGACCTCGGCGAAGATCTGAGCGAAGCTCGTCTCGGTCCCGCCCTGAAAAGCGTAAGCCGTATCGCACCACTTGCACCGGAGCGGGCAGCCCGTCAGCCGCACGAACGTGCAAGGAAAGCCGGCATAGGAGGACTCTCCTTGTATGCTGGCGTAAATCTCAGTAATGGTTAGGGACTCGAGCATGGACGGTTTCTTTGGCGCCTGAACGAAAATTCCTCGCGACGCGTGAGTTGTGGGCCAAGGGCCTGGCGACGATTCTCGCCACCAAACGCCAAACCCTGACGATTCTGTTCTTGGGACTGATTCTGCCGCAACTGCTGCTGAGTATTCTGATCGACTGCCAGAGTGGGGCCGTGGTGGACGCGGTCCGGGGGGTCTTTACCTCGAAAGCCGCCTCGCCGGGAAGCCTAATGGGGCTGATCTCGCCGGCGACCTCTTTTCTGACCGAGCTCGCGGTCCTCATTCCACTGATATTTCTGCTTATTTTGGCGTCCTACTTTGCCCTCGTGCACATCGCCGTCGAGCACAATCGGGGGACTTCGACGCTCAAAACGGGGGCGGCGTGGCTGCTCGGACTCCGCTCGGCGCTACCAGGCGGCATCGTCCTGATCGTTTCCCTTTTCATCCTGGCGCTGATCGGCCAGATCCTGATCGCACCCGCCATCATCATGGCTGTCTTGAGCCTGATCGTTCCGATCATCCTGGTCGCCGAGAAGCGGGGGGCGTTTCCCTCGCTTTGGCGGGCTATTTCGTTGAAATACGTGAGCCGACCCGAATACTCCGGGTGGACGGTGCTCTTCAATCTCCTGACGATCGGCGCCGTGCTTTATACCTTTCTGATCGCCACCGGCTTTCTGACGGAAGCACTGCTGTTTCTCGACGAACGTCTGGCGCTGGCGCGCGACGTTTGGACTTACACTTTCCCGGGTATGGCGTTCGGCCCGGTCTACGTCCTCGTCTCGCTCGTCGAGACGACGCTGACGATGACCGTGCTCTCGCTCTTTCCGGCGATCACTGCCGCGCTTTATTTTACCGTCGCCGGGAAAAAGCACCTGGCCGAAGCCTAGGCTCTCAGTTCGCGGGAGCTGGCACGACGTCCCGAAGCAAATTCGCCACGTCGCTGGTGCCGAGCGATTTGCCGTCGTTTCCGAGTTGAAGCGCTTGCGCCTGGTCCGGATCGCCCGTGGCGCTGCCGCTGACGAGCAGATGCAGGGCATCGAAGCGCACAGCTGACTCGACGCGGGTACCATCGAGATCCGTGAGGCGGGTCTTGGTCCGGGTGGTCAAGTCGTAGAGATAAGCTGCCTCGACGCCGGACGTAGTGGTGGAAGCGGCCAGCAAGCGATGATCGTCCCAGGCAGCCAGCGCTCTGGCGTTGCCGAGACTCGTCGTCTGTGCCTGGTCGGCGAAGATCCGGCCATATTCGGCGCGGCCTTCCATCCAGAGTGAGGCGAAGGGCACCGTGCCGACGGAGGCCCCGCTGGCATCTGCCAGGCGGACTTCTTGCGCCCGGCCGACGCCGACAGCCAGCTTGCCCGAACCGAGCGGCACGATTTGAAGCTGAGCGACGCTGTCCTGCGTGCCGGCATCAAAGTCTCCCTGTCCGTCGCTCGTTGCGGGACCGGCGACCGGCAATACCGCCGAGTCCGAGCCCGTCGTCGCCGCAAAGGTGTAGTCGGTGTAACGGCTCATTCGGAGGCTATGATCCGTGTCGCAATATAACAGCACCGGTTGGTCGTTCTCAGGCTGCCTGACGAGGCCGAACGTCTGAGTGCCGTTGCAACCACCGGGAGCCAGATCCGTCAGGCCGGCGGCTGGGACGATGGCTCCGGGACCCGTCGTCAACGTGTCGGTGTCGGCATCGTATCTGTAGACTTTCGCCAAAGCGCCCGCCCCGCCGGCACCGTCGTAGAAGCTTGCCGTGAAGTAGAGAGACGAGTCTTTGACCAACGCTCGCATGTAGCTGCGCGTATAGGCGCCGCCCCGCGCGGCCTCCATCGTTACCGTATGCGCACCGGCGTCGAAGGTCAGATCGACGAGGTTAGCGCCCAGGGCGCTGCTCATAGCGACGATCTGGCTGCCGCCGGCGGTCTTCGGCAGCTGGAAAGCCACGAATTCCGGTGCGACGTCGGCGCCGAAGGCCGAGTGGTTCAACCAGTAGGCTGGCATGTTGGGAGCACGCACGAGCAACGGGTCGCTCAAGTTGACGATCCCGGTCGCGGGATCGATCGTTACCCAATAACTACGGGCTTTGCCGTCATTGACGCCGAAGGAGTTGTCGGTGACGACGCCGATCCAAGGATCGACGAACCCCTGTGCCGGTCCGAAAACGGCCGTCAACTTGTACGGCCTGGCGGCATCGTGGAGCAGGTTTTTGTGGTGCCGCACTTTCAGGCCAGTGCCGTCGTCCAGAATTTTGACGAGATTGGAGCCGTCGAAATAGATTTGATTGTCCCAGTCGACGATTGCTTGATTTCGGTACTGAGTACGCCACATGGCATTGCCTGCGATTTTACCGGCGCCGTATTCGATGGCGTTGAGCCCGTCGACGGTCCAGCTTCCGATTCTGAGGCCCCGCGGCTCTCCCCAGGTGCGGAAAGACGACGAATTGTCGGCGTAAAGAGCCAACGGTTCGATGAAGTAGCGATAGAGAGTCGCACCCTGCACGGTGAGAGCTTCGGCTCCCGCATACTGATTTCCGAGAAATGTGACGCCGGTGGTGCCGTTAGTAAGGGGCCTGGCAATGACGTGATTTGGGTATCCCAAAGAAGTCTGGGTTCCGCCCGGGGTTCGCCACCAGACCGATTTCACGCCGGCCGCGTCTCGCTGATAGATGACGTCGCCCGTACTGAGGGACAGAAAGCCTTCAATCGTCTCCCCGCCTCCCGCCAGAACGAG
>JAYVBB010000430.1:0-13387 GCA_043750715.1 Pseudomonadota bacterium
GAGCACGACGCGCCGGACGCCAAGCAGTTGCCGGACCGGAAATTTCAAAAAGTCCTGAACCGGCGCGACCAGACGAGCGTGCTAGCGACCGTGGCGGCGGCAAAGGCGGCGGGACTGAACAAGGGCGACGTGACGCCCGACCGGATCGGCATGTTCGTGGGCGTGAGCTGCAGTCACTTGGGCGACTTGACGCCTTATCTGCCGCTCGTAGCCAGCTGCGCCGACTTGGACAAGGGCGTATTCGACAGCAACCGCTTCGGCATCGAGTTCATGGAAGCCTTCAACCCGCTGGTCGTGCTGAAGCTGCTGATGAACAACGCTCTTTGCTACGGCACGATTTCCTATGCGATTCAGGGCGTGAACTCGAATTTCATGCAGTACGAAGTCTCTGGTCTCAGAGCCGTCGGCGAAGGCTTCCTCGCCGTCGCAGAAGGCCGGGCGGACGTCGTCATCGCCGGGGGCGCCGCGGGCCAGGTCGAAGCCTTTCAGATGCTCGAGGCCTTTCACTTCGGATTACTTACCGATCAGACGGCAACCGGCTTCGAACCCGGAAAGGCCGTGAAGCCCTACGACCGGCATGCAAGCGGCACGATCTTGAGCGAGGGCGTCGCCTACGTCGTGCTCGAGGAAGAAGAGCATGCCCGGAAGCGGGGGGCAAAGGTCCTAGGACGGGTCACGGGCTTTTCGACCGCGTCGGACGGAGAGATGGACGCCGAGGCGCCCGAAAAGGCCTCGGCGGGTTTGGTCAGAGCCCTAAACGGAGCCTGCAAAGGCGCGGGAGTCGCGCCGGATCGCCTGGCGTTCATTGCCGGTAACGGCTCGGGCGTGCCCGCCTCCGACCACCGCGAGGCGGCCGCCTACGACGCCCGCACTCCCGTGTTCTCGATCAAAGGCGTTACCGGCGAACTCGGTGAAGCGTCGGGAGTGGCCAGCTTGATTGTCGCGGCCTCCGCCTTCGGTCGGGGCTTGATCCCGCCGACGACTAACTTCGAGGTTGCTTCCCCCGCGCTCGGGCACGTGAAGCTGTCCGCTAAGACTCAGACGATCCGCAAAGAACCTGCGGCGATCGTCTCACGAAGCCGCTTCGGCATTTCCGTAGTGCTCACCATTGCGCCAGCGTAATGCGTAAAGCGCTTTCGCAAGAAAGCGGAATCTACGTCTTTATTGCCACTTTAGCGCGGTCTGCCAAGCTTGACGGCTGTTGGACACCTCGGTCGAAGTCCAGTATCCTTAAGAGTATTCCACCAAATTTAGAAGTTCCGACCGAGGGAGGGTTTCGCATTGAGCCAGGAAGCCTTAGCGGATGTTGAAAACCGCGTGCGGAAGGTCATCGCTGATTCGCTCTGCGTAGAGTTGGATGAAGTGAAGCCCGAATCGAATCTGATCAACGATCTCGGTGCCGAGTCGATCGACTTTTTGGACATCATGTTTCGCCTCGAAAAAGAGTTCAACGTCAAGATCCCCCAACGCGAGATCGAGCGCCAGGCTCGAGGCGACATGAAGCCGGAGGAGTTTGAAATTGAAGGCATTCTCCAACCGAAGGCCGTCGCGCGCCTTAAAGTCCTCATCCCGGAAATTGATCCGAACGCCTGGCGCGAAGGCATGGCGTTACGCGAGCTCCCGGCACTGTTTAACGTGGCGGTATTCGCGGGCATTGTTAAGCGAAAACTGGAGAATTATGTCGCCGAAGGTGGAACGCCGTCTTCAGGCGGGGATGTAGGCTCGAAGGTCTCCTGAAATGTCGTTTCACTTCGTCGATCGCATTTACGACTACGAGCCCCGGAAGTACATCCGCGGGATCAAGAACGTCACGCGTAACGAAGGTCTCTTTTACTGGATGCCGACGGGCCACCGTGTCCTGAGCCCCGCCGTAGTGACGGAAGCTCTCTGCCAGCTCGGCGGGTGGCTCAAGATGGCGTCGACCGACTTTCGCCGGCGGCCGGTCCTGCTTGCCGACGAGCGCTCGACCTACAGCGGCATCGTCGAGGCGGGCCAACAGCTCGATCTGTTCGTGGAAGTCATCGATTTCAGCGAAGACGACGTCGTCGTGACCAAAGGCCATGCCTCGGTAAACGGCCAGATCGTCCTCAGCGGCGAGGCTACGCGCGGGTATATGCTGCCTCTCTCGGACTTCGACGACCCGGTCCGGGTGCGGAAGCAGTGGGAATCGCTTTACCGCCCCGAACTCAAAAATGTTTCCCGCGTCCCTGATACGGCCACCCGCTTCAAAGGCGTCGCCGGCCCCGGGACGTTCGACATGCTTCGCTTCATCGACGGTGTGATCCACCACGAGCCCTACAAGAAGGTCTCGGCCTTCAAGAACTTTGCCGCCTGCGAGCCGTACTTCGCCACGCACTTTCCCTACAAGCCGTGCGTGCCTGGCGTGATGCTCCTGACGTTCATGGGCGAAGTCTGCCAGTACCTGGTCAAAGAAGATCTCGACGCCCCCGTCCGCAGCCGCGTGCTCGTTCCGACCTTCAACCAGAACGTCCGCTTTCGCAAGTTCGTCGAGCCAGGCGATCAATGCACGATGGAGGCGACCGTCATCTCGGGCGACGCCTCGAAGCACGATTCGGACATCGTCGTCCGCGCCGTCATCTCCGCCAACGACACCCGGGTGATGCAAGCCGACCTCGGATTCCACTCCCTGTTCGGAACGGGTCTCCTGACCCAAAGCACACCTGCCGCCAAGACGACCCCCAAAGCCAGCTGACCCTCATCCCAGGTTCCCCAACATGCAACGTAGAGTCGCCATCACGGGCATCGGCATCGTGTGTTCTCTCGGTAACGACCGGGAAAGCACTTGGGGGCGTATTCTCAAGGGTGAGAGCGGTGCCGACTACATCACCGCGTTCGATGCCCGCACCTGGCCGACCAGATTCGCCTGCGAAGTGAAAAACTTCAAGCTGGCTGCCGACGCCGTCGCGGAAGCGGCCAGGCCGTTTCTGAGCCGGCCGAGTACCTTCGGGGTACAGGCAGCGCTCGAAGCCATGCGCGATGCCGGGATCGAAGGCAAAATCGACGGTGAGCGCTTCGGTATCGCAATTGGCGCCAGCGTCGGGGGGCTTTCTCCCGTCGGCGTCGCGCAGGTGATGGCCGGTAGAGCGAAGATCGCCATGGCCACTGGCGAGCTCCAGGGTGAAACGACTGCCATGATGCGGAATCATCCCGGAACGCTCGCGGGTCTGCTCAGCGCCCGGTGGGGCGCTCTCGGACCCGTCACGACGATTCAGACCGCATGTGCGTCGAGCGGACAATCCGTCGGCCAGGCATTTCTGCAAATCCGCCGCGGCGAAGCCGACATCATGCTGGCAGGCGGCGCCGACTCGCTGCAGAGCGAAATGCTGCTCGGGGGGTTCTGCCTTCTGGGCGCCTTGAGCCGCCGGAACGACGACCCGAAATCGGCTTCTCGCCCTTTCGACAAGGATCGCGACGGTTTCGTGGCAGGAGAAGGCGCGGCGATGCTGATTCTCGAAGAGCTTTCGCACGCGAAAGCCCGCGGGGCGAAGATTTATGCAGAGATCGCCGGCTACGGGGAGACGGAGAGCGCTTACCGGATCACTGACATGCCGGAGGACGGCACGGGAATCAACGAAGCCATGGAAATCGCCGTCCTGGATTCGGGGCTCAAGCACGCCGACATTCAGTACATCAACGCGCACGGCACCTCGACCCAGCTCAACGACCGGGTGGAGTGCTTTTCGGTGCGCAAGATCTTCGGCGCGCGCGGCGTTCATCCAATGATGAGCTCGACCAAGTCGGAGATCGGGCATTTGATCTCGGCGGCGGGAGGGATGGAAGCGGCGTTCTGTGCGCTGGCGGTCCGCGACAACCGGGCTCCCCCGACGCGCAACCTCCACCACTCCGACTGCGGCCATGACGTCGACCTGATCGCTCACGAAGCCCGTTCGACCAAAATCTACGCAACGATCTCGAATTCGATCGGCTTCGGCGGATCGAACAGCTCGCTTCTCATCAAGAGGTGCGACTGATGGCCGAGGCAAGGAAAGTCGTCATCACCGGAGCGGGGCTTGCGACGCCGGCGGGCTACACCGTCGCCGAAAACGTCGCCGCCTGGCGCGCCGGCAAGGCGTGCTTCCGCGAGATTTCACTTTTCAAATGGCAGAACTCCGAAGTTCGGCACGCGGGTGAGTGCCCAAATCCCGACGTCAAGAAGCTCCCCGACCGGAAGGTGCAGAAGATTTTGCGCCGGAAGGACGTGATCAGTCTCCTGACGATTCTCGACACTGCCAAGCAGGCCGGAGTCGTCCGCGGCACGTTGAATCCGGAACGGGTCGGCATGTACGTCGGCGCCAGCAGCATGCAGGTCTTCGACGGCGACGCCTACGCGCCGCTGATCGAGATGGCGGTCGACAAGACCAACTGGACTCTCGACTCAGCCATGTTCGGGGACAAGCTCGAGGTCGTGAATCCCCTGGTGCTGCTGCAGACGCTGATGAACAACAGCTTGTGCTTCGGCACGATGACCCTCGACTTCCGCGGCGTCAACGCCAACTTCATGGACTTTCAGGTCGCCGGACTCAAAGCCGTCGGCGAAGCCTTCCGCAGCATCTCGACCGGGCGGGCGGACGCGGTGCTGGCCGGCGGCCTGTCGACTCCGGTCGAGCCGTCCCAGGTCGCGGAGTGGGTGCACCTAGGACATCTCGCGCGGACGATCGACCTCGAATCGGCCGCCTCCGTGGTGCGACCGTTCGATAAAGGGCGAACAGGAACGATTCTCAGCGAAGGTTCGGCCTACCTCTTCCTGGAAGAAGAGCAGCACGCCCTCAAGCGCGGCGCCAAGATTCTCGGCCGCGTGCACGGTTTCGCCATGAGTAGCGACGGCGCGATCAACTTCAACAATCAGCACAAGGCTCCCGGCCTGGTGCGGTCGCTCAAGCTCGCCTGCGGCGAAGCCAAACAGAAGGCGTCGGACCTCGGCATGATCGTCGGGCACGCCAACGGATCACGCTTCGGCGACGACGCCGAAGCGGATGCCTACGTCGACTTCCTCGCCGGCTCCAAAGTCCCGATCACCAGTCCCAAGGGCCTGATCGGCGACCTTTGCGAAGCCGGGGGAGTCATCGGCACCATATTGGCCCTCGACGCCTTCGCGCAAGGCAGCGTGCCCGGTACAGCCAATTTCGCCGTCGGCGAAGGCGCGTCCGCCAAACTCCAGTTGAGCGCCAAAGAGCAGCCTCTGTCCCGGAAAGTCGCCGCCGTCACCGCGCGCAACTTCCTCGGATTGAGCGCCGCTCTGGTCGTTGGTGAGCCGTAATGCACGTTCTCCTGACTGGCGGAACCGGATTCGTGGGCGCCGAGCTCGCCCGGAGCCTGCTTGCCCAGGCCGACGTGACTAGGCTTTATCTGGTCGTGCGACCGCGCGCGGGCCTGAGTGCGGCAGAACGGGTAAAGAAGACCGTCCAGCATTGGGCGAAGTTCGGGCTCGAAGCTTCGGCGCGTGACGTCGCCAAAATCCATGTGATCGATCATGATCTTTACTCCGGTCAGCTGCATATTCCGACGCCCGTCGATTACGTGATCCACTCGGCCGCATCGACCGATCTCGGCGCGCCGCTCGATCTCAGCCGCCGCGCGAATCTCTTCGCGACGCAGCGCGTCCTGGACGCGGCGCGCAAAAGTCCGACTTTGAAACGGTTCGTGCACCTGTCGACTGCATACGTATGCGGCAAGACTCGCGGATCCGTCGGGGTCGAGACGCCGCCTCCGGGCCGGTTCCACAACTTTTACGAGCAATCGAAATACGAGGCCGAGCAGTGCGTCCGAGGCTCCGGTTTGCCGTGGACGATCGTTCGCCCGAGCATGATCGTCGGCCGAAGCGACAACGGCTACGTCGTGCAGATGAAAGTGCTCTACTCCGTCCTCCGCCTGTGGGCGACGGGCCTGCTCCCGGTCGCGCCGTTCGATCTCAAGGCCTGGGTCGACATCATCCCCGTCGACTACGTGGTCGACGGCACGCTCGCCGCGATGCGGCGGGGCGCGGCCGAAGGCAAGACGCTGCACCTCTGCGCCGGCGAGGACCGTCAGCGTTGCGACAAACTGCTGCTCTGTGCAAAAAGCGTGTTCCCGACCAAGATTCCGCCGATGCTTCCGGTCTGGCTGGCAGCTCTTTATACGAAGAAGCCCTTCAACTCGACGCTGCCTCACCGGCTTCGCGAACTCCTCCACATCCTGTTCTGGCATCTGCCGTATCTCAGCATGCGCGACCGGGTTTACGACATGACGCAGACCGATCAATTACTCGGTGCGATGGGAATCGAACGCCCGAAGTTCGCCAACTACGGCACAACTCTCTTTAAGTTCTGCAAGGATACGGCATGGGGCAAACGAGACCTCAACCGGAGTCGCGAAAATGCCGATAGGTTAATAGCTATAGGAAGTTAGAATGTTCAACGTCGACCTGACAGGCAAGATCGCTTGGGTTACCGGCGGCAGTCGAGGAATCGGCCGCGCGGCGGCGATCGCATTGAGCCAAGCCGGTGCCGACGTCGCCGTCGCATACTCGACGAAGAGCGCGGAAGCCGATCAGGTCGTCGCGGAGATCCAGGCGCTCGGCCGCAAAGCGCTGGCGATCCAGGTCGACGTCGCAAAGCAGGAATCCTGCAACGAAGCCTACGACAAGATCGTCGCGGGACTCGGCAAGGTCGACATCCTCGTGAATTCCGCGGGGGTGACGGCGGACAACCTCTTTCCGATGCTGGAAGAATAGGACTGGACCAGAGTCCTCAACGTCAACGTCATGGGCGCCGTCCACACGACTAAATGCGTGGTGCGCGATCTCATGGGCAAGCGTTGGGGCCGAATCATCAATCTGTCTTCGGTGGCTGGCACCAAAGGGGGCCGCGGTCAGTCGAACTATGCGGCTTCCAAAGGCGCGATCGAAGCGATGACGCGGAGTCTCGCCGTCGAGCTCTCCCGCCGCAACATCACGGTCAACTGCGTCGCGCCGGGCGTCATCGAAACGGATATGAGCGCCGAAGTGCGCAAGCTCGCTTCCCAGGAAATCCTCGACCGACAGCTGGTCAAACGCTTTGGCACGCCGGCCGAAGTCGCCGCCTGGATCGTGTTTCTCGCGTCTTCCTACGGAGAATTCATGACCGGACAAGTCATACACATAGATGGAGGCTTGAAAATGCCATGAGTGACTTCAAGCTCAATCCCGATCACAAATTGAAATGCCTGTTGGTCCAGCCGCTGTTCTCCGCGTTCAGCTTTTGGAACTACGTCGAAGGCTGCAAGCATATCGGCGCGAAGACCCCGTCGCCGCCGCTGGGGCTCATCACCGTCGCCGCTCTCTTGCCGCAGCACTGGGAGTTCAAGCTCCTCGACCTGAACTGCCGCGAGTTCTCGGAAGAAGACTGGGCCTGGGCTGATCTCGTTTGCACCGGCGGCATGCTACCCCAGCAAAAGGGCCTGCTCGAAATCATCGACCGCGCGAAACGGGACGGCAAGTACCTGGCGTGCGGCGGGCCGGACCCCTCCAGCCAGCCCGATCTTTACAAAAACGCCGCCGTCGTCGTCGTCGGCGAGGGCGAGTCCGCGATACCGGTCTGGCTCGACTCGTGGCGCAAAGGCGAGCCGAACGGCCGCTTCACGGAAACCGAGAAGCCCGACGTCACGCAGTCGCCGGTGCCCCGCTATGACCTGCTGAATTTCTGGAACTACGCACAGATCAGCCTGCAGTACTCGCGCGGCTGTCCCTTCAACTGCGAGTTCTGCGACATCATCGAGCTCTACGGCAGGAAGCCGCGGACCAAGACTCCGGAGCAAATGTGCCGCGAGCTCGACTTTCTGAAGAAGCTCGGCTACTCCGGTTTCGTCGACATCGTCGACGACAACTTCATCGGCAACAAGCGGAACGTCAAACGGAACCTGTTGCCGGCGATGATCGAGTGGAACAAGAAGAACGGCCACCCGTTCTTCTATGCGACCGAAGCCTCGATGAATCTGGCTGACGACGTCCCGCTGATGGAAGCCATGCGAGATGCCGACTTCCGCTTCATCTTCATGGGCATCGAGACGCCGGATCCCGAGCTCCTTCTGAAAACGCAAAAGAGCCAGAACACGGTGCGCCCGATCATCGAGCGCGTGACGGCGCTTTACAAGTACGGCATGGTTCCGACCGCCGGCTTCATCATGGGATTCGACGGCGAGAAGCCCGGCATGGACCGCGCGATGATCGACCTGATCGAAGACTGCGGCATCAACATGGCGATGGTGGGGCTGCTGGTCGCCTTGCCGAAAACCCAGCTGACCCGGCGCCTGCTCAAGGAAGGCCGTCTGATGTCGTTCAGCGGCAAGATGGTCGCCGACGAAAAAGAGCTGCGCGGCAGTGCTCTTGCCGACAAAGCCATGGTCGAGATCGTCGACCAGACGGTCGCCGGCCTCAACTTCATCACGAGCCGCGACCGGATCGAGATTTTCAACGAGTATCTGAACATCGTGGCGAGCATCTACGCTCCCCGGTCCTATATGGACCGGGCGATGAAGGTGGCAGCCCGCCTCAAGTCGAAGTCCAAGCATCGCCCGCGCCTCTTCGAACACATCCGTAACACGCGCGGATTTTTCCGCATCAGCTACGTCATGTCGAAGGACAAAGAACTGCGTTGGCTCTACTGGCGCAACTTCTTCTATGGCCTGAGCAAGGGCATCGTCGTGCTCGAGCAGGTCATGCGTCTGCACGGCATCTACTCGCACTTCCGGAAACAGTCCGCCTATCTGACCAAAGCGGTGAAGCAGCAGATCACCGACCAGACCGAGCTCATGCCGCTCGACATGCGCAGGCTCAACCGCCCTTTACCCGAGCGGGTTGCTGAAGTTCCCGACGCCGCCGTTCGCGACGCGATGTAGTCTCGCCGAGGTCAGCACGAAATGCCGTCCTTCCCCCTTCCACGTCACGAAGTGTCCCTTAACGAGGGCTCCCGCCGGCGTGACGGGGGACGTGTCGATCAGGAGTCGGGCGTCGATCTCGCCGGTCTGCCGGTCGAAACGCGTCAGCTCGGCGTCGGGAAAGTAGAACATCTTCGCGCCGATCGGGTAGACGGCCTTGAAGAGGGCTTCCTTGAAGCTGAAGCAAGCGGCGAGGACGTCCAGGCGTTTCGTCGCGTCGCCCTCGCTCCAGTCGTCGAGCCGGCGCGATTCCTGGTCGTTCAGAATCTTGGATTCGAAGCCGGCTTTCAGACGACCGACGTCTTCGGCGTCGATGCCGACGCTCGTCGTCTGGTCGCGGCTCATCGCCAATCCGATCCAGCCGTCCTTGTGAGTCAGCGAGCCCGTCCACCCCTCGGGCCAGGCCGGGGAACCGTTGCCCGTCTTTGCCAGGGTCCCCTGCCAACCGGAAAGCGTCCGGATCAGCAGCCGAGAGCGCAGAAATTCCTGCTTGCGGGCCCCGGCTTTGACGTCACCGGCGAGCCGGTGGTCTTCAGCAGTCAGCAGCGTGTCGTCGCTCATGGTGGCGTGAGGTGGCAGCCAGATTACGGGTACCGCGCCGACGGCGACGGTTTCGGCACCGGGAAAGGATAGGTTGGGCATGTCTCGTTTCAAAAGACCCTTTTCTGTCGTCGCAGCGCTCGTCGCGCTCTCGGCTCCCTTGGCCCTTGCCCAAAACCCTAGCACGCCACCGGCCGCCACGGGAACAGCTCCCGCGAAGCCGGTCGCCAAGAAAAAGGCCAGGACTAAGGCCAAACCCAAAGCCGAGCCCGTGGCCGAGCCGACGCAGCCCGCCGACGTCGCCCCGTCGACGGAAGTGACGAAGATCGAGCCCGAGCTCACGTACCGGATCGCTGCCCTTTCGGTACGGGAGCGTTCGGTCTACCACAAAGACACCGACCTCGATCAGACCGACCAAATCTACGCAATCGCCCGTTTCTCCAAGATGCTCGACTACCAACATGAAGTCGTCTTGGTTCCTCGGTTCCGGACGGACCGCGAAAATCCGGTGAAGTTCGACCAGGACTTCATCGAACAAGCGTATATCGAGTCGGCGATTTCGAGCCGCTTCAGCCTGACGGCCGGGAAGAAGGCCGAGATGGAAGGGTCAGGCTTCATCGTCAACCCGTCGGATCTTCTCAACGAGGCGCAGGAAGTCTTCGACCCGATGTACCAGCACGACGGCAAAGTCTTCGTACGGTTTCGCTACCGTCTGGACGACCTCTCGCTCGGCATCGGCTACATTCCCAAGCGCGGCCGTGCTTTCGACGAAGGTAAAGGTTGGCTTCAGCTCTCGAAGGACGTCTTCGAGACCGATGTCCGCCTGCAGGTCACGGAAAACGCGGCCGAGAAGACGACCACCGGCCTGTCGATCCAGCGCTTTCTGGGTGCTGCTTTCGAAGTGCATTACGACGGTCGGTACCAGACCCGGCAGCGCAACCAGGAGGTGAACAACCTCGGCCCCGACCAGTACACGGCCTACGCCGGCGAGAACAAGGAATCCTATTCCGACGACGAGGCGAGTGCTTACAACCTGGTCGGCAGCCGGTTCGTGTTCACGCCGAAGCGCACGATCATCTTCGAGTACATCCAGAACGAGGCCGGCCTCGAGACGACCGATTTCCAGACGTTCTACAATGACCTGAGAACGCGCAAAGCGAAGTCCGACACGGTGAGCGACGCCCCAAAGACCTTGCTCGGACGCCACTACGTCTTCTCGACGATCCAGGACGAGGAGTCGGTGAAGGCGATGAAGCTGGCGGTGTTCTACCTTTACAACACCGACGACCAGAGCGCGTTCAGCTCGGTCAGTCTGAAGTACTCGCTGTCCGCTCTGACCAACGTCGAGTTGGTGCCAACTTTCTTCTCCGGCAAAGTCGACACGGAATTCGGAGAGATGCCATTCAGCCAGGCCACTTACCTGGTGTTCCGCGGCCGGTTCTAGAAAAACGTGGGCCAGTAAGTAATTAAAATCATTGGATTTAGATCCGATCTCTCAAGCTTTCCCTGGAAAAACCGATAACTGGGAATAGAGAGTCGCCATTTATGACAGGGAGCAAGTCACTATGACTTCGTTGCAACGTAATCAATCGTTTAGCATTTTAGTGGTCGCGCTCTGCCTCAACGGCTTGGCCGTCGGGTGCTCGGAGAAGTCGAATGCTCCGGCGGCGACGGCCAAGAACGACACCAAGACCGCCACCGATACCGCCACCGCTGAAGCGGAAGCCGAGGGTGAAGGCGAAGCGGGCGAAGGCGAAGCAGGCGAAGGGGAAGGAGGCGAAGCCGCTTTCGACCTTTGCAAAGGGCTCTCTGCCAAAAAAGCCGAGATAGACGGCTTTTCTGCCTACATCGACGAACTTTGCGGGACGGGCGAAGGCCAAAACAAACTGCCGACTTTGCGTAAATCGGAGAACGTATTCAAGGGCGGCGATCCGAAGCTTCTCAAGAAGACCGACAAGGGTGACGGTAGTACTGTCGCCGTTCGACTTTTCACTTCCACGATCGTGGCGGCGAAGGCCGTCGACTACTTCGCTCTCTTGCGTCTCCAAGTGAGCAAGCCCAAGATTTTCGGGGAAAACTACGAGCATGACTCATTGATTCAACTCTCCAATGTGGACGCTAGCGCCAAGAGTTCATCCTTCACTTATGACTACTCGGATGGCGATGGAAGTGTTTTGTACGATGCGACAGCTCGTTTTTATACGTTGAAGACTAGCACCGCCTTCGTGAGTGCGACGACGATGGACAAGTCCAAACCCCGTGTGACGATGGAAGACTTCAAGGGTCTTATAATCGTCAATCAAAAGGATGCCACGCATACCGAAGTCTTCACGATGTCAGACCAAAAGTATGAGGTCGCGCCCGGCCAAGAGCCGGCGCTCTACGACACGCGAGCCACCGAGAAGGCCGGCAAAGAGCAGGTCCGCATGTACAACAACGCCGACAAGGCCAACGAGGCCCCGGGGCTTATCAAATAGAGCCGAACCTGAAATGGTTGGCCCTCGTCCTCGGCGTTTTGACGCTGGGCGGGGGTCTTGCTACGTCATGCTCGGGCAGCTCGGAAATCGTGGGCACCCCAAGCAGCAGCTTCGGCGGCAAAAAGAAGGAAGACAAAAAAAAGCCAAAGGAAAAAAATGGCGGCGCCCTATTCCCGGATGACGAGGAAGGCGGCGTGCTCTTTGACGAAGAGGGCAACCTCCGCGAGGACAAACTCGACGGCGACGAGGCGGACGGCGGCAAGGCCGGGGTCAATTATCCGTCCATGGACTTGACGGGGCACGGCAACACGACGTGTGACGGCGACGTCTACGGGGTCCTCGGCCAGTACACCAACGCCATAGATGCCGAAAAGGTCGACCTGAACTTCTACAATGGCTCGATCAGCGGCGCCGGCAAAGGCCAGGACAAGGCCAACCAAAAGATCCAGGAAAAACTCGGCCAGACCATCTACAGCCGGATTTCGGTCGATGAACGGGCACAGTACGTCAAGGACGGGTACGACATGCAGCCCTTCGCGATCTTCGCAAAACAAGCTATCAAGACCAGGGCTGGACACACCTTCATTTTTTCGAAGCCCCTGCCCGTCTTCCCTCTACCGGCCGCGCCGGCGCGCTACGAAGAGCTGAAGAAGGGTCCGAAGTCCTGGACCGCGGAAGTCTCCGGATCCTTCAACTTCACCGTTACGATGACCATGAGTTTCGTCAGCATTACCGAGGACATCGTGATTCTGCAATTTGATACGACGATTCCCCAGGATACGGACCGGTCGCTCTATGAACTCTGGCCGCTGGCCAAATCAGCGAAATACGCGATGAACACCAAGGCGCTCGAAGTGCTCAGCATCACGTCGATCAACTGGTACAACGACTCCGACAGCTGCGGCGGTCCGGAAACCCTGACCATCAACTTCCAGCTGTGCAAAAAGACGGTCGGCGGGGTGACCAAGGACTACCCCTGCCAGTGAGTCGGGCTCTCGTCGAACCACTGGGATCTACGCCTTCGGTCGAATCTCTTCCCAAACTCCAGGTCCCAGCAGAAACCGTCCCGCTATAGCCGGAATTGTTGGAAAGCAGCGACCCGAAGAAGGAGTAACGTCCACGGCCGCGGGATCCAGCGTCACGCCGGCGCACTTCCATGCGTGCACGAAGACCAGATTTAGACGAACGGCTCCTCGGATCAGGGCGACCAAACACCCTGGGGAAGGTAGGAACTCGTGGTTCCGTTGTTGCCAAGCTGACCGTTGGCTCCGTAGCCGCAAGTGCCAGCCGTGCCGTCCGAGCGAATGAAGAGCAAGGTCGCGGTATCGGTGGCCGTCAGCCCGATGTCCACGATGTTAGTCATCGTGCCGCCGCCGCCGAAGTCCTGGACGGTCGTGGCGGAGGTCTTGTTCGTTGCCGTGTTGTCGTCACAGAGCTCGCCGGTACCGTCGTATCCCCAG